>JAMWDC010000314.1 GCA_023819025.1 Candidatus Omnitrophota bacterium
ATTTTATCGGGTGAAGATTTCGGAAAGATCGCTCAAGAAATTTCCGACGATTCCAATGCCGAAAAAGGTGGTCTGACGGGTTGGATCGAACGCGGCGATATGATCCCTGACATCGACCGAGAGATTTTTAAAATGCGGCCGGGCGAGATCTCGGATATTATCGAAACCCCGCTTGGATATCATCTTTTCCGCATTGAAGAACGTGAGGAAGGCCACGATCGGACATTTGAAGACGTGAAAGAAGAAATTTATTCCATCCTTTTCGGCATAAAAAGCCGAGAACGTTTCGGGGAATGGTTGGAAGAGTTGAAACAGAACGCCTTTATCTCCATCCGGTAATCATACAAACAACCGATCAAACTACCTAGTTCTCTCCGTACCTATGGCTAAGCCGATCATTGCTGTCACAATGGGGGATCCCGGCGGCATCGGTCCTGAAATCATTATTCGAACTTTTCGGGATTTAAAATTTTCCGAGCGATTTTATTATCTCTTGATCGGCACGAGGGCGCCTTTTGAATATCTAAACCATAAATTCCATCTTGACTTACCCCTACATCCGATCCCCACGCTCGAACAATCCTTACTCCACAGCAATTGTGTCAACTTTCTTGACGTGTTGGATCAGTCGATTTTGATTCTCCAAAAATCGCTGGGGCAAAAACACAGACATCAAGTTTCCAGAGTTGTTAAAAACCAGGAAGCCCATCGGGTGTTTGAGAGGGGTCGAGTCTCTGCCGTGAATGCAGCCCTTGCCTATACTTCCTTTAAAGTTGCGGTCTTTCAGGCAGTCGCCGGACTGGTGGATGCTGTAGTCACGGCACCCGTTCATAAGAAGGCGATTCAGATGATCGATAATAAATTTCACGGCCATACGGAATATCTTGCCAAGTGGTCGGGCACCAAAAAATTTGCCATGATGTTCGTCAGTGATCGGCTAAAGGTTACGCTAGCGACCATTCATATCCCCCTTAAAAAGGTCCACCGTATCCTTAACCAGGAACTGATCTTCGAAAAAATTTTTCTAACAAATTGTTTTCTCAGGGATCGCTTTAAGATCTTCCGGCCGCGGCTGGCCGTTTGTGCCCTCAATCCCCATGGGTCTGAAACCGGCGATGAAGAAAGCAACATCATCCTTCCGGCTGTCCGGCGCGCCCAACGGAGAAAGATTCAGGTAGATGGTCCTTTGTCGGGCGATCAAGTATTCCATGATGTTTACCAGGGGCGTTTTGATGCCGCAATCAGTATGTACCATGATCAGGGGCTTGCTCCTTTTAAGATGCTATCCTTTCGGGATGGGGTGAATGTGACGTTGGGTTTACCCTTCGTCCGAACTTCTCCGGATCACGGGACCGCTTTGGATATTGCTTATCAAGGAAATGCCGATCCCTCCTCCATGAAAAATGCCTTAAGGCTTGCAGAGAGATTGGTGGATCGCCCCTGAACTTTTAAAATGACCCACTCGTGCCAACCCAAATTCAACTGCTCAAAAAATACCGGTTGCTTATTCGGGGACATTCAGGCCAGCATTTTCTGATCGATCCGAATGTGCAGCGCAAACTTGTGGATTTATTGAAGCTCCATCCCACGGATCGAGTTGTTGAAATCGGTCCTGGCTTGGGTGCCCTGACCTCGAAGATTCTTGAGTCCGGCGCCAAAGTCTGGGCCGTGGAGAAGGACCGTCGGTTTGTCGAGATTCTAGCTGAGGAATTTGGACGAAATTTCCCGGATCAACTCACAATCATTCACCAAGACATTTTGAAGTTAGATCTTAGAAAGTTCATGCCTCAACCGCCGTCCCCAAGGATCAAATTTAAAGTTATCAGCAATTTACCGTATTACGTCACGACGCCGGTCCTTTTTTATTTAATCGAGAACCGCTGTGTTATCTCACAAGCGGTTTTGACCCTGCAGAAGGAGGTGGCGGCCCGGCTGGTTGCACGGCCCGGCGCCAAAGACTACAGCCGGTTGACCTTGGCCCTTCGTTTGTATGCCCGGATTGACCATGCCTTTGACATTCATTCCAAATGTTTCACGCCTTCTCCCGATGTGGATTCAAGCACGGTGATTCTGACTTTTTATCCCGAATCCAAACTTCCGGCAAAAGCAGACCAAGAGATTCTCCTCAATCTGTTCCAGATTGCTTTTAGCCAGCGTCGAAAAACTCTTTTGCATCTCTTAAGCCGCCATCGGCAAATATCAAAGAGCCGCATCGAGCTGCAGAAAATCTTCGAGTCCGTTGGTATTCCGGAAAATGCCAGAGGGGAGGAACTTCTCTTGAAAGATTATCTGGCTTTGGCCCAAATCTTGTTTGGTCGCAGGAAGCAGTTTTAGAAACCCGTGCCTTACCCCCCCCTCTCCATCTTGATACCGTGATTTTTACCTGCCGAAAATTTGTCACGATTGAGCGGAAAAAACACGCCGTCCAATATTCCCGTAACTTTTTTGAAAAAATAACTTAAGAATGCATATTGAACGGTTATAAAGATTTCTTATTGGGAGTCATGAGATCTTGAAAGATCGGTTGTTTTGACTGGGCACATCGATCATGGTTGTTTGTGCGTTTTTTTTTAATTTAAGACTATTTTTGGCTTGTTGACTTTTGGCAATTTAAGCGTAAAATTTATCAATCAAAAATGGAGCTTGCAGCCCGAAAGATTCCCTTCGAAGCAGTGATTCGTTCTTGGATGCGACGAATGGAAGGGTA
>JAMWDC010000315.1 GCA_023819025.1 Candidatus Omnitrophota bacterium
CGGAGCTTTGGGAACGGAGTCTGATCCACTTTCGCTGTGGGCGGTGTTAGCGCAGAATACAAGACTCGAGATGCAAAACTTCCACTCAACATCGTGGCTGAGATCTTTCGGTACAAGATGTCTCGGGATGATGGGTCCTGTTTTCATTCTGCACACGGCGTACCAAGAGGGTGCGAAGACTTTTGAGCGCAATGACCTCGCCCCTAATTGCGATTTGCTTCTGCTTCTTATCTGTCCCCTCGATCCATTTACCAATTACCTCTGACCTCTTGTTTCTTACCTCCCTTTTCTTGAATAAGGACATCATAACATGTTAGGAAATGTTATCCCGTGATCGATCGCAAGTCCTTGTGATTTGACATGTTGCGAAGGGGAGGGTAACTTTCCATGTCGTTTTTTCTTAATTGGTTTTTGCGGATTTTTATTTCGATGAGCCCTTGCGATGTCTCTCAATAAGGCGGAGAGCGGATTGCTGCGAGACAAAATGGCTGCAGCGTCCGTCAAACATCGTTGGATGAATTCGCCAACGAATGGTCGGGAAGATTCCACCAACGAGTAAGGAATTGCAGGCATGCCCGCGGGGTTCCATCTTGAAGGATCCTCCGCGTTTTTAGTTTCTCGGCGGTAATATTAACGAATGGGGAACCAGTAAACGAAGTGACTCCTCATTTAGTTTTATTTGCATCGAAAAAAAGTTGAGAAACTGTATGCATAGCAGATTCAATAAAACTACCGCGTTCATTACGGCTATTGTTTTTGCGGCTACACAAGTTGGGACTTCGCCGTCTGGTTGGGCGAATGTCCGTCCTATGGCTGCGACCGAAGTGAAGGTCCCGAATGCCTTCCGTTTGGAACTTCCCCCGGATCTGGGCACGGTCGAGACTCTGGTGTCCGGTTCGGGTCCGACCATCCTCCATATCCAGGAGGCCCACGGCAATTCCGAGGCCCAGAAAAAGATCCAGGCGATCCTTCATTACTTGAAAGACACCTACGATGTGAAGCTGGTGTTGTTGGAAGGCAGTGCCTTCAAGCTTCATCCGGAACTCTTACGGTTTAACCCAGGCGTACCGTTGTATGACGAACTCGTCCAACAGGGAATTGTCTCGGGCCCTGAACTTTTCCTGGCTAGGGAGGGGGACGCATCCGGATACGGGATTGAAGATTTGAAGGCCTATGCCAATAACGGGGCCTCGTTCAAGGAGGTGTTGACCCAGCGCTCGAAGGCCGGGACATTTTTGGCGGACATGGACAAACAGATCAAGCGGCTCGTGAATCCGTATTTAAATTCCACACTCAGGCATTTTCTGGGGCGCTTGGAGGATTACGATGCGAAGGTCGTATCGTTGGCGGACTGGCTGAGTTACATGAAGGGGCTGGCGAAGGAGCATTTATCGATTGATTTGGAGAATCCGGTTGATCAGATCGACTGGCCGATGCTGGTGCGGATTTTCACGTTGAGGGGATTGGAGAAGCGTCTTGATTTAAATGCGTATGAGAGGGAGAAGAAGGAATTTTTAAAGGCGATTCAACGATTCGTAGGGCTTCCTTCGTATCCTATCCGGGGCGGAGCCGGCGCGGGTCAGAGCGCGGTCGGTACCGCTTCCGGATTGTACGATCAAATCGAATCCCTGCTTTCGCAGCCGTTATCGCAGAACCGCCTGCCGGATCCCGAGACGGGATTATTGTTTGAAGAGATGATTTCACGGCTCGGGCTCCATTTCAATTACCGGGCCTATCCGAATGTGAACCTTTTCATTGGGCACCTGATTTTGCAGAGTGAGCTCCGCGGGGAGGGGCTGATCAAGGAGATGGAACGGCTGGTGGAATTGGTGACTGCGAAGCTGGCGCGGACCGGGGAAGAGAAACAGATTGCAGAACTCTTGAAAGATTACCGGTTGCTGGGCCGGCTGTTCCGTTTGGAATTAACGCCGGCCGATTATGAGGAAATAGCGGCGCGTGAAAATTCAAACTTGAATGATCTCCAAAGGATGCAACCATCCGCGGTCATCCGCCGGTTTCTTGCCATCAATGATGGGAAGCGTGTCAAGAATGCTGCCTTCAAACACATTCACGAGATTGACGCCTTGTACACGAAGGCGCTTGAATTTTACCGCGGTGCCAAAGAGCGCGACCAGTGGATGCTGGAGAATATCGAGAAGCGTCTGAGGGAGACGGGTGCGACAAAGGCCGTAGTGATCACGGGAGGATTCCATACCGAACCGTTCAAGAAATATCTGGCCGAACATCATTACAATTACGCGCTGATCACGCCGAGACTCACCACGGTCGAAGGCCACGAGAGATATGTGGAATCGATTCTGGCCAGTTACGTCAATCCGTCGAGCTTGGTATGGTCGACCATGAAAGATATTCCCCGTGCCGCAACGTTGCTGGGTGAGGCGGCGTTATTGGGGCGCGTGTTGTTTGGGGATCACGCGCGTGTGGCGGCTGGGTTGAGTCGGCACGGAATTCCGGCCAGTGCCATGAATCGGATGGCGATGTTTCGTCCCTACGATGGGATCCAAGTAACGCCAAGACGGCGGGACGGGCGTGAGGGTTGCGAAGTGGTTTTGGGAGTCAATCTTCGCCGGCCGCTGCATTTCTGGGTGGGTTCGGACGGTGTCCGTGCGCTCGAGGATTACGATTGGGCAGAAATTCTGTCCGAACAATTTGCGGACGAACTC
>JAMWDC010000316.1 GCA_023819025.1 Candidatus Omnitrophota bacterium
TATAAAACCAGCGCCAGGAACATTTCCCACTTTCGACCGGTCAAGCGTGCCTGGCGCCAGCTTCAACAAAAAACAACGCGCACTCCTCAGAAATTAGTCTTTAGAGAACGTTACTTGATCCAAATAAATCGTTCCAGATTTTGGATTTGAATTAATATCGTCAAACACAACAACAAATTCATTCATACTCTTCCAATCCGTAATCCTACGAAACTTCTCAAACGGAATCGAAAACTTCTGCCATTGGTCCGTAACCCCTGTCACGATATACGGGGACGGTTTGTTGGTCATATCTTTCAATTCGATCTTGACACGTTTCGTATAACCCGCCTTTGCATCGCCCTTCATGTAGAAATTGAGCGTATTGTAAGCCGTTGCATCTTCACCGTTCAATTTCATCCAGAAACCGTTATAGGCCGGATTTGGAGAATCCACATCATAATCCAGACGAATGGAATAACCCGCGGGATCCCCCAATGCATCGTCCGACTCAAAAGATTCTTGGCACGATTGGGTATCATCATTTGGATCTTTGTCCCAACCGCCAAAATCACCGCCGATATTATTAGGTTTGTCGCCCGTATCAAAGTCAGCGATCACAAGTTCCTTGGACTGCGCTAAAACGTTAGGAACTGCTGCCGCTAAAACAAATGCAACCAAGGCCAAACCCACCACCCAAATAACTCTAAGTCGTGTTGTCATGGTACCTACCCCTTTCTTAACCTCTTAATGTTTAAAGCCATTCCGCATTTCGATGGTCCTTCTATGTCCTGCGAATATGACGAAATGGGCCTTTATTTTATTCAGTTCAAAAGTATAAATCCACGATTATTTGTCAATCCAAAATCGGTGAGGAAACCAAGAGCTAATGTGAGAAGGTCTTACCACGCCTTATTATTGACGCGCCTATAGAGGAGGATGAATTCTTTAACCTCATTAACTACAGAGACTTAGATTGCGACAAGCTATCGACAATGCTTTTGTTGGAGTAGCCTTATGCTCTAAATGAACGCACAAGCGGAGACCAAAAAATTTCTGAACAGCTTCACTTCATGGCTATCCCCTCCCCACATGAATCATTCCCACATCATCCCTATTGCCAATTTCGAATCGTGTAATCGTGTAGCCTAATATCCGGTTTCGAGGACCAAAATGAGGACCCCTTTTTCGACAGGCGGACCCCCAAGGAAAACCACTCCCGGATTCAAAATCGAAAGGACCGTATCTACATATTGCTGTCCGCCTTTGCGTATGACCGCTTGCACCAAAATCCGGCCGCTCTCTTTATTTTGAAGAGTCAGAATGAACTCGTACCCTCCCGGCAAAGTACGGGATTGGCGTTTCGCCCTCGGAAGGTCAATAAAAAATTTATCTGTTTGATTGTACGAAGTATAGGAAAAAAGGTTAAGGAGCTGATCCCGAAAGGCATCGTTTTCCAAATTAAAATCTGAACCAAAGTTGGATGCCGTAAGAATCGTCACGTGAATCCGTGTTGTATCTTCCGGAAATGCTGAAACCGTCAAACCGATCAGCATCCCCATTGTCAACAAACAAAGCTTCCATGGTTTTATCATCTTCCTATCCTCCTGAAAAAATCCAGATGATCGTGATCGGATGTTTTTCGTAATGTTTTTGATAAACAAGCGTAGGACCCGTTCGGCTGACAATTCGTTTAATCACAACCGGAGGCGGTTCACCGAAAACTTCCCTTGTCGTCAGAATCATTGCGGGAGTCGATATCTTCTCGGGATGGTGGAGGATACGTGGATCAATCCATACAAGAACAGCAATCATGACTATCAGTACCAGACTCGGCAAAAATTGCAAAACACCCAGCAAGGGCCATCCGGCAAAATAGGCCTTCAAGAAATCATCTTTTTCTTGAAGGAGCCGAGACCGATCAAGTTCTTTGGCAACATAGTCTTGATACAGTCTCTTTATTTCGTCGTTATTGCGCCCGTTGGCCATACCCCATCCCCCTACCTTCCAGTTTGTTTTCAATACTCCATTAATCTTAAGCTCAAAATTTCCGACAATTTCTTACGTGCATAATGCAACCGGGACATAACCGTTCCCAACTCAATCCCTAGCGCGTGAGCCATTTCTTCATAACTTAATTCATGCCATTCTCTTAATACCAATGCCGCGCGATGATCGGGTGAAAGTTTATCCAACGCTTCCCTGACAAGCGCCCTCATTTCCGACTCGGAAGCTTTTTCCCGTGGCCCCGCTCTTCGATCTAAAACAATGAGCGGCGGTTTCTCATCCTCGTCACTCACATCCGTACCGTCCAGATGTTCATGGGGGCGTTGTTTTCGTAAGGCATCAATGGCAGCATTGACGGCAACACGGTAAAGCCAGGTTTTAAATTTTGATTCCCCCTTAAAATTTTTAATCTCCCGAAAGACCTTAAGAAAAACGTCCTGTGTAACATCTCGCGCCCCTTCGTGATGATGCAAGATTCCGAAAGCAAGTACAAATACCATCTCATAATAGCGATCCACCAACTTCCCGAATGCGGTTTTACTGCCCTGTTGAGACAAACGAATAAGCTCATCATCTGGATCGCGCATGCTGTTATGAATCATAAAATATGACGCGGGAATAAGACAAAATATTCACGATCAGAAAAGACAAGATTTATGAGGCAGGAATCGTGGTTTCAGGCTTAATGATCGG
>JAMWDC010000317.1 GCA_023819025.1 Candidatus Omnitrophota bacterium
ATTTCATATTCAAGCGAACAGGAACTGCCTTCGGGAATTTTTTGTAGGATTTTTCGGTTCAAGACATAAATCCCCGCATTCAAGACCGGAGATTTTTTTTGTCCTTTCTCGGAAAAGCCGGTGATTCGATTACCTTCACCGAGCGTGATGGCACCGCCGTCCGTTCGGGAATTGGAGTCGACCGAAACGATTGTTGCGATTCCCTTTCGTTTTTTATGGAAGTCGAACAAGTCTGGGAAATTGACCGGACAAAAGGAGTCCCCGTTAAGGACGAATAGATTTTCGCTCCGCAAAAGGTTCTCACAATGTTTCAATGCCCCCGCTGTTCCTAAGGGTGTCAGTTCTTCGGAAATGAGGATGGCCGCATTGCGTTTTTGAAAATACCTCCGAATGGTTTCGCCACCGAAACCGGTGCATAAAATAATCCGGTTCAGTCCGAAGTTTTTGAGATGCTCGATTAAAATTTCAAGAAAAGGTTGGGTCCCAATAAGGGCCATGGGCTTGGGAAGGTCTCCGAGAACTTGACGTAACCGTGTGCCCAAACCCCCACATAGGATCACCGTATCGAGATTCAGCGTTTTCAAACAAGCTCCTCTTGGGGAATGGTCTCCACCTTTCGATGTATGACCGATGACTCGTCTTGGTCCATAATATTCCGGTCATAAAAAATGATCTGGCTTCCTTGGGTCTCAAAGCGAAACGGGACGTACAGGAGCGATTTTAAACGTTCCCTGACTTTAGGCTGGTCTTCCGGACGAACAAAGAGAAGCATGAAGCCCCCGCCACCTGCCCCGAGAAGTTTGGTTCCCACAGCGCCGGCATCCATCGCCGCCTCACTGATGGCGTTAATAGCGGGTGTCGTAATCCGGTTCGAGAGTTGTTGCTTGATCCGCCAGGATTCATGTAAGAGCTTTCCGAATTCAACCAAATTGCCGTTTCCGATCAGAATGCTCAGGGCTTCATCCACCATCTCGTAAATGCGCTCGAGTTCGGCTTTTCGGTGCAAGGTATTCGCGATCTGCTCCTTGGCGATCTCCGAGGCCATCCGCTGGAAGCCGGTGAAATAAAGCATTAAATGATCCTGAAACTGCCTCAGCCTCTCCCGCGGCATGATGACTGGCTGTAATTCAAGGCCGTCGTCTTGCCGAAATACAATACGGTTAAATCCTCCTAAAGCCGCCGAGACCTGATCTTGATTCCCGACATTTTCATGGAGGATGTTACGTTCAATATGAATCGCCTCCATGGCTAACTGGGTCTTCGTGGGCATGATTTGTTTTAGGGCAAAAAGGCTGTGAAGGAGTCCAACCGTAAATGCAGAGCTGGACCCCAGTCCGGTCCGGGCCGGCAGGTCGCCATCATGATGAATCTCCACGCCTTCGGTAATTCCCATGTGCCTCAGGACGGCTTGAACAGCCGGATGTTGAATTTCGCTGACATCGTTAACATTTTCGATTTTTGAATAGACAACCCGGCTCTTGTGCGAGAAAAAGGGCGGAAGATAGCGGCAGGTAATATAACAGTATTTATCGATCGTGGTTGCCAATACAGCCCCACCGTGTTCCCGATACCAGACCGGATAATCGGTGCCACCGCCGAAAAATGAGATTCTAAAAGGGGTACGACAGATGATCATGGATGGAGTCCTTTCGTTAGGGTCTCTGTGGATTTTAATAAACCGGAGGATGACGTTGAAGAAGGCAATATTTCCGCCTGAACGGTTGTACTTTCTTCGCCCGATAGGCTTGGGTTCTCAAGATTTTTTCCTTGTGTTAATTCACGATGCCGGATGAACCAACGGATCGTTTCTTCGAGCCCTTGCTCAAGCGGCGTAAACGGCGGATGGCCGAATATCTTGCTGAAACGTTTGCTCTTCATGATGCGGATGCGTTGGCCTTCGGGCTTGTTGGGATTGAACTGAATCAGTCCTTGGAAGGCCATGATTTTCGCAATATGTCCGGCAAGTTCACGGATCGAGATTCCGGTATCCGGTGC
This sequence comes from Candidatus Omnitrophota bacterium, assembly GCA_023819025.1. Classification (GTDB taxonomy): domain Bacteria; phylum Omnitrophota; class Omnitrophia; order Omnitrophales; family Aquincolibacteriaceae; genus JAMWDC01. The sequence continues at coordinate 1,996 of JAMWDC010000317.1, forward strand.
GACGATGATGGTGTCCGGCCCCCAAAAGTTAGAAAGGGACTTCAAGAGGATTCGGGCCACATCCGCGGAAAAGATAAATTGCCGGACTGCATTTCCGCTTCCCCAAATCTCAAAAGGGCGATGGTTCTGTTTCGCTAGGAAACATTTATGAATCAGTGCGCCGATCACGTGTCCTTCATCCAAATCCCAGTTGTCGTTTGGACCATACACGGTTACAGGCGTGATCGAGGAAAAACGGCATCCGTATTGTTCCCATAAGAGCCGCGTATGGAGATCGAGCATCCGCTTTGAAAAACCATAGCCTAAATTTCCTTTAAAGTGCGTGCCGTTATGTAAATCGTCTTCCGATGCGGCGCGTCCCTGGACTTCCGGATACGCGCAGGCCGAGAGTACGGAGACAAGGCGCGAAACTTGATACTCACGTGCCGCATCCATCACATTGGTGTTGATTTGTATATTTTCGCAATACAAGTCTGCATTTTTTGTAGCATTACTTTTAACGCCGGCGACTCGAGCTGCTAGATGGATGACCGATTCCGGTTGGTATTCGCGGAAAAGCCGTTTGACCTCGGACCACTCCCTTAAATCACCATCGCGACGCGTGAGGAACACCGCATCCGGTGCCAGCTGCCTGAGGG
>JAMWDC010000318.1 GCA_023819025.1 Candidatus Omnitrophota bacterium
TCATCGCGGTGGCGCTGGTGTATTTTGGCGCGTGGCAACCATTCCGCGTGATGCTCGGTTGTTTGTTGTTCAGTATGGTCAACGCGTTGCAGTTGTGGATTCAGACGCTCGGCATTCCCATCAAGCTCGGACAGGATACGATCGGGGCTTTCAGCGTAGATCGTCTTTTTAAGGAGGACATTTCTTTTGAAGAAAATATCCGGTTGCTTGAGATGATTAGTTCTATGGTTGCCCAGGCAGTACAAATTTTCCGGATGCGTGAGAAGGAGAAAGAACAGTTGGTGTGTGAGAATATCGAGCTCAAGCGCGAACTCAAAGGTAGATATCATCCGAAAAATATTGTGGGTGAAAGCAAGCGGATGAGGGATGTTTACGCTTCCATTGATCTGGTGAGTCAAACCCGCGCCGCCGTCATGTTGCGCGGTGAAAACGGAACTGGGAAAGAACTCATCGCACATGCCATTCACTATTCCAGTGGTCAGGCCGACGGGCCGTTTGTCAAAATCTCCTGCGCAACTTTGCCAGATATCCTTTTGGAGAGTGAACTCTTCGGTTATGAGAAGGGGGCATTTGCCGGAGCCATTGCCACCAAGAAGGGACGTTTTGAGATGGCGTGCCGGGGGACGCTTTTTCTTGATGAGATAGGCGACATCTCCTTGAGTACACAAGTTAAACTATTAAAGGTTCTTCAAGAAAAAGAGTTCGTAAGGCTGGGCGGAACGGAAACCATCCGGACGGATTTTCGTCTGATTACGGCCACTCATAAGGATCTGGAAAAGGAGGTCCGGGAGGGACGATTCCGTGCGGATCTCTATTATCGAATGAATGCCATGTCCATTTTTGTCCCGCCCCTTCGAGATCGAAAAGAGGATATTCCGCTCTTGGTGGATTGCTTTCTCAAAAAGGCCTGTCAGGAAAATCGTAAAGATATCCGGTTCGTTACCGATGAGGCCATGCAGTATCTGATGAGTTACAGTTGGCCGGGTAATGTCCGTGAACTCGAAAATGCCATTGAGCGCGCTGTAGTTCTCTGCCCGGGCGAAATCCTTGTCCCCAGTCTGTTTCCGATCCCTGGGAACGAACAGGGTCCGGTTCTGACAGGTTTTAATCCGCCCGAACCTTTTTCTTCTCTCGATCCAGAGGAATCAGCCTCTTTGCCCGATGTCGTGAAAAAACTGGAAATAGAGAGAATCGAAAAAGCTATCCAACAAACCCACGGTAATCAAAGAAAAGCGGCGAAGCTCCTGGGGATTACTGAGCGGATGCTGGGTTACAAAATGAAAATCTATAACCTTTCTCGGAAGTCGGGGTAATAGCCCGGATTTCAACTTTCAAAGTCTATGGTATTTCGATATCTCTTATTCGAAAAGGTGAGGGATATTCATTTCATCGACAAGGAGAAAAACATTGATGTCTACTTTAGTAGTCACGAAAGATTATGACGGAGAACTTTCCGAGTCAGGACGGCCGAACACGCCGGATGACGTAAAACGGTATGTTCAAAAGAACAAGATTCAAGTGGTGGATCTAAAGTTTAATAATCTGCCCGGCCTTTGGCAGCATTTTTCGATACCGGCCTCGGATCTTATCAATTATGACAAGGCCGAAAAAAGTATTTGGACGGAAGGCATTGGTTTTGACGGATCGAATATCCGCGGCTTCCAGAAGATTCAGGAAAGCGACATGATCTTGATTCCGGATCCTGCGACAGCCGTTATCGACCCCGTGTGTCAGGTGCCTACGTTGAGTGTCATCTGCGACATCTACGATCCGATTATGAGGGAGCCTGACACGCGCGATCCGCGGTATATCGCCAAAAAGGCTGAGGAATATCTGAAGAAATCGAAAATTGCGGATACGAGTTATTGGGGTCCGGAAACCGAGTTTTTTATCTTTGACGACATTCGGTTCGATCAGGGCGAAAATTTCGGCTATTACTATATCGATTCCGTGGAAGGGGATTGGAATACCGGCAAGGACGAAAAACCTAATTTGGGTTACAAGCCCCGCGATAAGGAAGGATATTTTCCCGTGCCTCCCCATGATACCCTTCAGGATATTCGGTCCGAAATCATGTTGACGCTTCGGCGGGTCGGGGTACCGGTCGAAGTTCATCATCATGAAGTTGCAACCGCGGGGCAGTGCGAAATTGATATACGCTATGCCCCTCTGACCAAAATGGGGGACAACCTGTTGATGTATAAGTACGTCATCAAAAACGTCGCCCGCAAATACAATAAGACCGCGACGTTCATGCCAAAACCGATTTTCAAAGATAACGGTTCCGGGATGCATGTCCATCAAAGTCTTTGGAAGGAAGGGACAAACATTTTCTATGACGGCAAAGGATATGCCCTGATCAGTGAGATGTGTAAATGGTATATCGGAGGACTGTTGGCGCATTCGGCTTCCATTTTGGCCTTTGCCGCCCCGACAACCAATTCCTACCGGCGGCTTGTCCCCAGCTGTGAGGGCCCTGTCCACTTGGTCTATTCGGTGCGCAACCGATCTGCGGCCTGTCGAATACCAATGTATTCCAGCTCGCCGAATGCAAAGCGCATCGAATACCGTCCACCGGATCCGAGCTGTAACCCTTATCTGACGTTTGCCGCCATGCTCATGGCGGGACT
>JAMWDC010000319.1 GCA_023819025.1 Candidatus Omnitrophota bacterium
CATAATCGTAATAATCGCCGAAAAATGTCTCGAACAAAACACGGGAGGATATCGGATCGAAAGGATCATAAAGTCCCCGTGCCGTTCCGGGGTAAAATCTCCCTTGGAGTAACCTAAGCCAATAAGGAATCTTCCATTCCGGAAAAGCAGCTGTTGCCAAATTGGGGTGTCGGACTGACAGTTCCTGTGTCTTATCGATTTCAAAAATCTGGTTTTCATCAATGTCCGCAAAATCATTGGCGGCGTAAATACCCAGAATTACTCTGTCGGGATTCCACTTGAATCCCTCATCCATCAGTCGAACGAGTGATTGATCCGGCCCGTAACCAATGACTCCCATATTGATGACTTCATAAGAGCTGCCCAACATGTCCCCAAGGACGCGCGGTATCGAATCCTTTTCGGCCACGTTCGTTCCAAACACGAACGAATCCCCCAGAAATAAGATACGCATTACACCCGGTTTCTTTCGACGGGGATCGAAATTTTTTCCGCGGAAGCCGAAGCGATTGATATCTTCTCTTGAACCGGGTTTGATTTTATAGAGGCACCTCGGAGACAACTGAATCTTCAAACCGTTCATGTCAAAGGTCGGAACAAACAGCCCGGTGCGCAATAGGAGTTCCAGACAAAGCAACGAAACGATGATGCCTAAAACAAGGCAAGCAAGCCGAAACAAAATTTCCCTGATAGACGCTAAAAATATTCGCATGTCATTTTGGGGGTCGAAAATATTGAGACGGGACAAAATCTTCAACGCCGGATGGAAGCTTCCACCAAAATTGGATGGTGGCAATCCCCCAGCTGTTATAGAAACGCACCCGAATCGGATACCATCCCTTTTCCAAAAAACGCCGACCCGCTTTGATCCGTAGGGGGTGATCCCGAAGATGATCAATGATCAAGTCGTTGTTGATTGTCAGGTCACTGCCGTCATCGCTTGCAAGGTAGAAGGTGATATCGCCCGTCTCCGGAATATAAATCTCGCCTTCAAAAACAATCCCGAAGGGTGCACATAAGACCTCGCGATCTGCTTCTTTCCACGAAAAATTGATCGTCCGCACACGTTTCTTCATCAGTACCTGCCCTTGAAACGTCTTGGATGCATAGAAAGACGCCGTCAATCCCTGCCCCGGATCAGGCAGGGGCAAGACAAGGCTTTGATTTCCGATGTCATAGATACTTCCCCAAGATTCCCGCCTTATTTCTTTGGCTGCCCCTTCCCAAGGACGCAGAGAATAATAATCGAAATCCTTCTTTTCGCCGGATCCCCAATAGATGTAACGCACATTCAGTTGACCGGCCACGTCCATCCATTCCGGTTTCCCGGCCATCAAAGCTCGCAATTTTTGAGAATTTTTCATCAATGGGCTATTTTGAACAAAGGTCGTGTCATTAAACAGACTGACAACCGGATAACCGCATAAAGCTACGGCGTGATTCCTTGTCATGGTTGTAGCCATACGCCATTCCCGGGCCAAGGGACGAACCGCTTTCTGAACTTCCTCGACGGATTTTTCGGAGATCACCGGAACCCGCTTGTGCAGGTACGTCGTGGAACTCATATGGAGAAGAAAACCAGGCATGAACAGAAAACCGAAAAAACATGCCCGCGAAAACGGTTTCAAACGCTCAAGCGTCAGCTGGCGGAATCCATACAAGAGCAGAACATAACACCAGGCAATCCACGGCAGATTTTCACCCACCCAAAAACTTACTTCAAAGAAAATCAAGAATGCAAAAAGAACAAGCGCCGGCCAAACCACTGCACGTAGGTCCTTGCGTTTGGATCGAATGCTCGAGTTGAAGCCCCAGAGAAACCACGGTAAAAAATATCCGTAATTTTTTAAGTAAAAGAACAAACAGTCTTTCTCCCTTAAAATTTTTACCGGCGAAATCTGCAATAAAACTGAAAGATCGCGACCGAAACCGGTAAAAATCAAAAGCAGAGGCAGCGCTACGGGGGATACCCTTGACAAGATCACCGCAGCATCCCGAATCCGCCTTGCCACAATTGCCCAAAGCATAAAAATAAACGACAATAACAAAAAAGTATGCAAATGAAATAGGGGCATGGTCCCCCACAAAATAATCTCGGCCCAATCCGGATGCAGGGGCTGTTTTTCCAAAAAACGAAGGCGCCAGCACCACACGAGAAAGATCCCGGCCGGAAAGACATACCAAAACTCCGGCTGGGACAGAAAAATCATGAAAGGAAGAGCGGCATAATAAATGATTTCCTGACTTAGGAAAGTACCCATATGGTGGCCGAGATTGGTAAGGATGACAAAGATTCCTGCAGTTCCCCCCAAACATAAAAAGCCTGCAAGGCCGACCCACCCGGCCCACAGACAAAGCGTCAATAAAACAATGATCGCACAAGCGATTCCCATCACGCTCAAGAGGCTTGTGATCGGAACTCCGGTTGCTACGAACAGAGCTGTAAACAGGGGAAAACCGAAATCATGATACCGTTCGGCGCTAAGCACGGGATTGTCCGGCCAAAACCGGATTCCCTCGACGAAGTTGTTGACCTTAGCCAAAAAAACAGGCAGCGTATTTTGAGCGATCTCATAAGTGGACCATTGCCCCTCCTGGTAAAAATAAATCCATAGAAAATATC
>JAMWDC010000006.1:0-859 GCA_023819025.1 Candidatus Omnitrophota bacterium
GAAATTGGGCGTTGGGTTTAACCTTCTCAAAGAAGTCCTGGATATTAATGAGGCGCAAAAGCGGTATTTCGTCCAGAAAATCCAGAATGCCCTCTGGAATCTGAAGGCGAAAACGATCGGTGCCCTGGGGTTGTCGTTTAAAGGAAATACCGATGATATGCGGTATTCTCCGGCGGTGGATATTATCCGCTATCTTCAAAAGGAAGGTGCGCACATCCAGGCGTATGATCCCCAAGCCATGACGAAGGCAAAAACTCTACTCCAGGACGTCCGGTTCGTTCGAAGTCCCTATGATGCGGCCAAGCACGCCGATGCCATTGCCCTTTTGACGGATTGGGGAGAATTCGCCAGTTTGGATTTTATTCGGATTAAAAAGGTTCTGAAGCATCCGGTCATCTTTGACGGGAGGAATATGCTCAATCCCGTGGAGATGAAAAAGCTCGGGTTCCAATATCACGGGATCGGCCGCGGAAAATAGCCGGCCATTTCCTTGAAAACGGAGAATGGATGATGAAGGGTGTAATTTTAGCGGGTGGTCTCGGAACAAGACTTCATCCCTTGACGAAAGTCACGAACAAACATCTCCTGCCAGTCTTTGACAAACCGATGATCTATTATCCGATTCAGACCCTCGTTCAGGCTGGACTGCGTGATATCATGGTGGTCACAGGCGGCAATTCCGCCGGCGAATTTTTAAGACTCCTCGGCAACGGCAAGGATTTCGGTTTGAAACGGATCCATTATACGTATCAGGAGGGTGAGGGTGGAATTGCGCAGGCCTTGGCGCTTGCAGAAGATTTCGTAGAATGCGAAAAAGTGGTGGTAGTCCTTGGCGATAACATCATCGAGGATGACATCA
>JAMWDC010000006.1:869-15353 GCA_023819025.1 Candidatus Omnitrophota bacterium
CCGGAAACAACCGGCAGGCGCCCGAGTCCTTCTGAAAAGCGTGGAGGATCCGGAACGTTTCGGTGTGGCCGAAGTCAAGGACGGTAAGATCCTGGGAATTGTGGAAAAGCCCAAAAATCCCAAGAGTTCTTATGCGGTGATGGGCCTTTACATGTATGACTCCCGGGTGTTTGACGTTATCCGGACGCTCAAGCCTTCAAAACGCGGAGAATTAGAGATTACGGATGTCAACAATTACTACTTGCGCGAAGGACAGCTGGAGTACGATATGGTGAAGGGATATTGGACGGATGCTGGAACGTTCGAATCCCTCTATCGAGCGAACCGCTTGACCTATGAAAAAAAATGCCGGATGATGAAGAAAACTGCGATTCAAGGGGAACCGGCCGTGGCTTCTAAGAAAACTCGAGTTGTCAGAAAAGCTGGAAAGGGGAATACGGCGCCATGAAAAATGTGCTGGTCACCGGGGGGTGCGGATTCATCGGATCCAATTTTATCCGTCTATTTTTAGGCAGTCATCCCGATTGGTCTGTGGTCAATCTCGATAAATTAACTTATGCAGGCAGCCTCGCAAACACGGACGATTTTAGTACCAACAAACGTTACGAATTCGTCCATGGGGATATATGCGACCGTCGAATGGTCGAGTCCCTCATCAAACGGGTGGATGCCGTTATTCACTTTGCTGCTGAGACCCATGTTGATCGTTCGATTGATAATGCGGACGATTTTCTGATGACTAATTTCATTGGAACCCGAGTTCTCTTGGAGGCCGCGAGACTGGCCGGCGTCCGCCGGTTTGTTCATATGTCCAGCGACGAGGTTTACGGTTCGATTGCGGAGGGGGCAGTGAGTGAGACCGCACCGCTATTGCCCAATAGCCCATATTCGGCATCCAAGGCCGCGGGCGACCTCATGGTCCGAGCTTATTGGATGACCTACCAGTACCCAGCTATGATTGTGCGATGCTCCAACAACTACGGTCCTTACCAATTTCCAGAGAAGGTGATCCCTCTGTTTATTACGAATCTTCTCGAGGGTAAGACCGTGCCCCTCTACGGGAAGGGCGAGAATCGGCGGGATTGGATTTATGTCGAAGATGCCTGCAAAGGGGTTGAGTTGGTATTCGATCAGGGATCCGAGGGGGAAATTTACAATCTCGGCGCAGGGAATGAGAAGACCAACCTGGAACTGACGCACGCCATACTTAAGACTTTAAACAGCGACGAAAGTAAAATCCGGTACGTCAGCGACCGGCCGGGTCATGACTTCCGCTATAGTGTCGAAACGTCGAAAGTCCGAAAACTTGGATTTAAACCCTCGGTATCCTTCGAGGAAGGTTTGGAAAGAACCGTCAACTGGTATCGACAAAACCGTTCCTGGTGGGAACGTCTGAAACGGGATAAATTCACTTTGAAATAGACCCTATCGAGGATCCCGGTTTTCTGACCGGATAGTGGACGGAACTGGCTGATGAAAATTTTAATCACGGGTGCAGGTGGAATGCTGGGATCGGATTTGGCATCGGCGTTGCAGGCCGATTTTACCCTGGTCGGAGTGGATTGCCGGGAGGTTCCTCATCTGACGATTCCTTGCAGACGGGTGGATCTATCGCAAAAAACAGAGACGCTTGATCTGGTTCGTGCGGAAAATCCGGACGTTATTTTTCATGCCGCCGCAATGACGGATGTGGACGGTTGCGAAAGCCGCCGCGACGAAGCGTTTCGCAACAATCTTGAAAATACGAAATACGTGGTACGGGCCGCCAATGAGTTGGGTTCCCTTTTGATCTTTTTCAGCACGGATTATGTTTTTGATGGTACGAAGGAAGGGGAATATGTGGAAGACGATCCGCCGAATCCACTGAATGTTTATGCGGAAACGAAATATTTGGCCGAGCAGTTTATTCAACGTCATGTGGACCGCTATCTGATTTTTCGTACCTCATGGCTGTACGGATATTACGGGAAATCCTTTCCGCGTACCATTCTGGAACGCGCGCTGTCGGTAAAAAGATTGACCGTCGTTGCCGATCAGGTCGGACGTCCGACTTATACGCAGGATATCGCGGCAGCTTTTCGCGAGCTGCTATCGCATCAATATCAAACCCTGATGGCAAACAACCGGCAGATATTCCACTTAGCGGGAGAGGGTATTGTATCTTGGGCCAATTTTGCGCGCGGGATTTTGAGTTTGGCACAGTACGACCAAGTGCAGGTTGTGGATATTACCAGTGACCAGTTGGATCGGCCGGCCCGGCGCCCCCACAATTCTGTGCTTTCGACCGCGAAACTGCGTGACAAGTTTGGCGTTCACCTGCGTTCCTGGCAGAAGGCTATGCCGGAGTTTCTGAAACAGGTTCGAGCGCCGAGAGACGAGGCTTCATCCGTCCATGACAAAAACTGAAAAAGCCTTTGCACAAAAGATTCAATCGAGAAAAGCCCAAATTGCGGTTATCGGTTTGGGCTACGTGGGACTTCCCCTGGCCGTGGTCTTTGCCCAAAAAGGTTATCGCGTTGTGGGCATTGACACCAACGGCCAAAGGATTGATTGCGTCAATCAGGGCAAGTCGTATATCGGCGATGTCCCGACTGCGGAACTGGCGGCCATCGTACGGCAGGGGCGTTTGCGTGCGACAACCGATACCAAGGTCCTCCGCGATGTGGATGTCGTCATCGTCTGCGTCCCGACGCCGCTGAATCGGGTGAAGGATCCGGATATCTCCTTTATTGTGGAGGCCACAAACAGCATCCACGGAACATTGCATGCGGGCGAACTGATCATTTTGGAAAGCACAACCTACCCTGGAACGACGGATGAAGTAATTTTGCCGGCTCTTGAAAAGTCGGGATTAAAAGTGGGCGAGGATTTTTATCTTTGCTTTTCGCCGGAGCGAATCGATCCCGGGAACCGGGATTTCAAGACTCAAAACATCCCCAAAGTAGTTGGGGGGATTACCCCGGCCTGTTCGCGTTTGGCCGGACTCCTTTACCGACAAATTACGCCGAGCGTCGTGCGGGTGAGTTCCTCTCGAACGGCTGAAATGACAAAACTTTTGGAAAACACCTTCCGGATCGTGAATATCGGTCTCATGAACGAATTAGCACAGGCGGCCGGCAGTCTCAACGTCGATATCTGGGAGGCGATTGATGCTGCAAAGACAAAACCTTTCGGTTACATGCCGTTTTATCCCGGTCCGGGCATTGGCGGACATTGTATTGGGGTGGATCCCATCTACTTGTCTTGGAAGGCCCGCATGCACGGAAGTTCTCTGCATTTCATCGAACTTGCGCGGCGGGTGAATGCCGAAATGCCGCGGTATGTGGTGAACCGTTCGGTCCATGTCCTGAACCGATATTCGGGTAAAGCCATCAGCCGTTCGAAGGTTCTGGTTCTCGGAATCACGTACAAGCGCGACGTTGAGGATACGCGGGAATCCCCCGCACTTGAAATTTTATCGGAGCTGAAGGCCTTGGGGGCCGAAATCAGTTATCATGATCCGATGGTCCCCGAGATCCGTCATGAGGGGATTCATCTCATAAGTCAGCCGTTGACGGCCGCTTTTTTGAAGAAACAGGATCTTGTTATCCTGGTCACGGATCATAGTACCGTAAATTACAAGCGGGTTCTCGCAGCGAGCCGGTTGATTTTTGATACGCGAAATAAGCTGAGCAAATTTAAATCTTCCAAAATTGTGAGGTTGTAAATGAAATCCAAAATCGTATGTCTTGTCACAGGGGGGGCCGGGTTTATTGGCTCTCATGTCGCGGAAGGCCTATTGGCACAGGGCTATCGGGTTCGGGTATTTGATAATCTTTCTACCGGGAAACTGGATAACTTAAAGGGAATGCGCGGTGATCTGGATTTCCAAAAAGGGGATCTGCGGAACGAAGCCAGTATCCGCAAGGCCGTACGCGGCGTTCATTATGTATTTCACCTCGCGGCCAACCGTGCCGTCCTTCGCTCTGTTGACAACCCGCTGGAGACCAATGCGGTGAATGTTACGGGAACCCTTTCCTTACTCCTGGCGTCTAGGGATGCGGGTGTCAAACGGTTGATTTTTTCCTCATCGTCTTCAGTTTATGGTGATACCGAGAAATTTCCCTGCAGGGAAGATGATCTGCCACGCCCCCAATCGCCTTACGCCGCATCAAAAATCATGGGGGAATATTATTGCTGCCAGTTTTCCTCCCTGTACGGGCTTCAGACCGTGTGCCTGCGGTATTTCAATGTTTTCGGGCCGCGGCAAAACCCGGAGTCAAAATATTCGGCCGTGATTCCCATTTTCATCGACTGCCTCTTGAAAAAGAAGTCGCCGGAAATCCATTGGGATGGGAAACAATCCCGCGATTTTTCCTATGTCGACAATGTGGTGTACGGAAACATCCTGGCAATGCAGCGGCCTGGAATCGTAGGCGAGGTTTTTAATATCGCGTGCCATGAGGAATATTCGGTGCTCGATATTTTATCGGCGCTCAAAAAAATCATGAGGATTCATGACGTCCAACCGCACTTTTTGCCCAAACGGGCAGGGGACGTGCGGCGGACGTTTGCCGATATCTCCAAGGCAAAACGCCTGTTAAAATTCAAGGTGCAAACGCGATTTTACAAAGGGCTGGAGAAAACTGTTGCTTGGTTCCTCCAGAGACGGGATCACGAATAAAAGATGGATCAGCGAATCGTCATCACGGGCGGGGCCGGTTTCATCGGTTCGCACTTGACGGATTTGTTTCTGTCGCAGGGTTTTTATGTGACCACGATCGATAATCTGATCACCGGCAGTCTGGACAATATTTCTCATGTCAAAGGCAACAGCCGTTTTTCCTTCATTCGGCACGACGTTAGCAAACATATTGATGTCCCCGGTCCGGTTCATTATGTTTTACATTTTGCCTCTCCCGCCAGTCCAATAGATTATTTAAATTATCCCATTCAGACCTTAAAAGTCGGCGCCTTGGGAACCCACAATGCGCTCGGGTTGGCTAAGGCCAAGGGAGCGGTATTTCTTCTGGCATCCACCTCCGAAGTTTACGGGGATCCACTCATCCACCCGCAGCGCGAAGATTACTGGGGGAATGTGAATCCGGTTGGGCCCCGGGGTGTTTATGACGAGGCAAAGCGATTCGCGGAAGCCATCACCATGGCCTATCACCAAACACACCGGATCAATACGAAGATCGTTCGGATTTTCAATACGTACGGTCCCCGCATGAGGCTTAATGACGGGCGTGCGATACCGGAGTTTATTAGCCAGGCTTTGCAGGGTAAGCCCCTGTCCGTTTTCGGGGACGGCCTTCACACGCGGAGTTTCTGCTATATCGACGACCTTGTGGATGGTATTCAGAAAGTCCTGTTTTCAAATCTCAATGACCCCGTCAACCTCGGAAATCCCAACGAGATGACCATCTTGGAGTTAGCCAAAACGATCATTCGGATGACGAATAGTGCGAGCACTATCGAATTCCATCCTTTGCCTAAAGATGATCCAAAGGTTCGTCAGCCGGATATTACGAAAGTAAAGACCCACTGCGGATGGCAACCGAAAGTCAAGCTCGACGACGGCCTCAAAAAAACGATTGAATATTTTCAGAAGAAAATGGCCGCGCCGGCTTGATCGGCCTGCAATTTTTTAGGGCAACGATTTGTTGATTTAAGGAACTTTCAGTGTGAAAAGTGTCTTCGTAACCGGCGCAACAGGATTTTGTGGATCCCATTTGTGCCGCCTTCTTGAGGAAAGGGGATACGCTGTCACTGGTGCCACCCATCGAATCCGATCCGACCGAACATCCTATCCGTATCCTTTAGTACCGATCGACATCAAAGAAGCATCCCGGACCGACTGTACAATTTTGTCCCTCCAGCCCGATGTGGTATGCCATCTCGCCGCTCAAAGTGTTCCGAGATTTTCCTGGGATTCCCAGGAGGAAACCTTTGCCGTCAATACCGGAGGTTCGGTCAATTTGTTAAATGCGATCCGGAAGTATTCACCTAAAACGGTACTGCTTTATGCCTCTACCATCCGGGTTTATGGATTGCGTTTTCATTCGCGAACACCTGTTAAAGAAAATGATCTTTTATGGCCCTCCGATCCCTATTCGGCAAGTAAAGTGCTTTCGGAATTTGCCTGTCTTGATTTCGCGAATCGGTTCGGATTGCGGGTGATCATTACCCGCGCGTTTAACCACTTGGGCCCCGGGCAGCCGATCTATGATGCCTTCTCGGATTGGTGCCGGCAGATTGTGCTCGCCGAGTATGGATTCGGGAAGCCGGTGCTTCAGGTAGGCAATCTTAGGCACGAGCTGGACGTGCTCCATGTCCGCGATGTGGTCCGGGCCTATGAAATCTTGATTCGAAAAGGTCGCATCGGACATATTTACAATATTTCGAGCGGCCGCGCGTACGCCCTAGGTGAGTTTGTCGATTTTCTTTTGTCCCAATCACGGATCCCGATCCGTGTGGCCGTTGATCCGATGCGTGTCCGGAACCCTGTCCCGCCCGTCATGCGGGCTGATGCCTCGCGCTTGATGGCTTTGGGATGGCGCCCCGAAATTTCCCCTTTCACGGCGATCGGGGAATTGCTGACCGAATGGCGCGGAAAAATTGAAAAGGAATCCCGGAATCATGGATGAGGTTTGGTTATCGATCGTAATCCCGACCTACAACGAATCGGCACGAATCGAAGCAACTTTAGATGCGATTCTCAATTTTCTAGGCCGGCAGAGCTATTCATCGGAAATTATCATCGCGGATGACGGAAGCACGGATGAAACAGCCTCGATCGCCGCACGAAAACTCGTCCATCATCCGCATGCCATCCTTAAAAACTTGGAAAACCGCGGAAAGGGATATGTGGTCCGGCAGGGCATGCTTCATGCGAAGGGGAAACACCTGTTGTTTACGGATGCTGATCTTTCGACACCGATCGAAGAAGTGAGCCGCTTTATGGACTTCATCAGCCTGGGGTATGATGTCGTTATTGGTTCCCGGGCGCTTCCTGAATCCCGCATCGAAATCCATCAAAATTTCATTCGCGAAAACATGGGCCGGATTTTCAACCGGCTCGCTCGCCTTGTTAGTTTTCGGGGAATCCGAGATTCTCAGTGCGGTTTCAAATGTTTTAAACGGCACGTAGCGATCGATCTGTTTGGCCGGCAGAAGCTTGACGGTTTCAGTTTTGACGCCGAGATCCTTTTCCTGGCGCAGGCACTCGGCTACCGGATCTACGAGGCGCCGGTTATTTGGAGAAATTCCCCTCAAACACACGTCCGCGCAGGCGACCCTATCCGTATGCTGATCGATCTTTTGCGAATCCGCTGGCTACACCGGCGGTTATAAAAGGACGGCACGGAGGATCATGATGAAACCGGTCCCGGATCATCTCAAAGGCGAATTGTGGACACGCCGGATCCTCTTCGGGATCGTTCTAGTGCTTGCGTTTGGTTTGCGGATTTTTGGAGTTCAGTTCGGCCTTCCGTATATTTACCACGCGGATGAACCCGTAGTCGTGAATCATGCCTTGGCCTACGGAACCGGCGACCTCCATCCGCATTTTTTCAAAATCCCACCCCTCGTGAGTTATCTGTTGTTTTTGGCCTACGGGATTTTTTTTCTGACTGGACGTGTTTTCGGAATTTTTCAGCGCATCTCAGACTTTGAGTACTTCTTTTATGCCGATCCGTCCGCCTTCTATTTGATCGCACGGTTCCTTTTCGGAGTCGCGGCCGGGACGGCGTCCGTTGCGGTCTTGTACCATCTCATCCGGAAACATTTTGACCCGGATCGTGCGCTCCTTTCCGCCTTTTTTATGGCCATCGCCTTTCTTCATGTTAAGGACTCCCATTATGCCTATGTGGACATTCCCTTGGTCTTTGTCCTGATCCTTGCTTTTTTTCCGATCCTCAAAATGATCGGTGGGGATGACCGTGTCCGATCCCATCTCCTTACGGGAATCCTGACGGGACTGGCGATCGGAACGAAATACAACGGGATGGTCGTCGTTGTTCCGTATTTCTACGCATCCGTCATGGCCAGGGAGAGGGGGAGGATTTTAAAGGGTTGGATGGCATTTCTCGGTGGCTTCGTGCCGGTACTGGTCGCCACGAATCCGTATGCGTTTCTGGATTTCGCATTTTTTCTGAAGGAGTTAACGATTCAATCAAAAGCGCAATGCGGGGTCGGCTGGATCCAACACTTGCGGTATTCTTTAGCGGGGGGGCTGGGTTTACCCCTTCTGGCATGCGCCCTTGTCGGACTGGGACGCCAATTTTTTGCTCCCCATCCGAAAGCCGGATGCCTTGCGGTGTTTATTGTTTTTTATTACATGATCTTAAGCCTGTGGGGACAGCCTTATGACCGATATGCCTTACCGTTGATTCCGTTTCTATTATTTATGGCCGCGGATCTCATCGTCGGTTTGTCTCAGCCGTTGCGCGGTCTGAGGATCCCTTTCCTGGTATTATCCGCAGCCGTCGTGTCGGCTCCATCGATAATTTCGTGTCTTCTTTTCGGCAAAATTATGCTGGAAAAGGATGTTCGAACGGTGGCCAAGGATTGGGTCGTGCAGAACATTCCATCAGGGACCCGGCTTGCCTTGGATTGGGATTTTTATGTGCCGCGCCTAAAATTTTCCCGCGCCCAACTTGAAGAGAAACAACAAGAGGTTTTGTCCCTGCAAAATTTTTCCAGGGCACAACTCAGGCGGCTCGATTATTTGTTAAACCATGATCAATCAGCGGAGCCCGCTTACGAGCTGTACTTCTTGCTGGACGATCCGATCGCGTCGCCGCGATTTTTGTTTGCCAAGCCGGGGGTGCCCTATGATGTCAGCTTTCTTCAATTCCGTGGCATCGAGTATGTTATCATCGTACGGTTGCATGACAGGCTGGAGCGGTCGGATTTTTTCAGGGACCTGATCGATCATTCGGAACTCGTTGCACGGTTCAGTCCCTACCGGGATCTATCGCGGCAAGGATCCTATGATTCGGTGCCGCTGACCGGTGGGCCGTTTTTACTGGGGGATCTCCTCCTACGTACGCGGAATGGGCAGATGATTGAGATCTACCGGCTGAAACCTGCGCCGAACCGTTAGAGTGATTGCGGGAGGGCGGCAGCTTCCGGTGGAACGGGCAGATGATTGAGAATTACCGGCTGAAACCTGCGCCGAACCGTTAGAGTGATTGCGGAAGGGCGGTAGCTTCCGGTTGGTGTTTTGGATTTCGTGCGGCCGGTTGATATTTCGAGGAGTTTCGGTGTAGGCAAAAACAAAACGCCTCCCACAGGGCGTGTCCCATGATTTGGAGATTCACGGATGATTTTCCAAATTGCCGACCCCGGTGGTTCGAAGGTACTTCACGAATGCGGTAATTCAGGTCATGGGCCCGGATAATGATTTCCGGAAGCACAAAAAGTGACTTGGACCTCAGGTCGATGCGGTCCAGAAGCTCTTTGGCCCAAGCCTGAGACCAGTTGTAGTCATTGACCCGTAGTTTAAAAAGATAGTTCAGCGTGAAAATATAAATCACCGAAAGGAAAAAGCGGAATAATCGGTAAGCATTCCGCTGCCAACGGACGCCCAAGATGATATCCGCTTCTCCCGCAAGCAGGGGATTCACAAACTGCGGGATTTCGGCACAATCAAATTCTTCGTCCGCGCCGATATACATAAGAAAGCGCCCCCGGGCACGAGCGATACCGTCTTTCAGGGACCGGGTATACCCCTGGTTGCGTTCATGGAGGATAAGCTGAGTATTGGAATACTTCTTAACCTCTTCGGTGAGGACCCGCTGGGTATGATCCGAACTTCCGTCTTCGATGATAATGACTTCCCAATTCCATTGGCGGTTTTCTTCCAGGACCCGGAACATATTCGACAGCATCCGGGCGATATTCAGTTCCTCATTGTAGACTGGAATGATAAAGCTGATGAAAGGATTCGGATTCATGAGACATAAGAGTAATGAATTCCATTCGGATTGTCAAGGTGCCGGTGGAGGATGAATGACCTCCGATGCAGAAAATAACTTTATGGATGACCGTGCATTCGTTATAATCCAACATCATTTTGAAATTTCAGGAGCAGCGGCTGACTCTTGGGTGAACCAAGGACATCGAATTGTTCGTGAAAGGACGTTTATGAAAGAACCTCAGGTGAGCATTGTTCTGCCGGCCTATAATGAGGAGGCAGCGGTCGGGGCGGTCATCGACAATATCCATCGTGCCATGAAAAACACGCATTATTCCTACGAGATCCTTGTGGTCGATGATCATTCCAGCGACGGAACCGTTGAGGTTGTCCGTTCGAAAAATGTTCAGCTCGTCGAGAGGCCCGAACGCGGCGGATCGGGTGCTTCACGGAGAACGGGTATTCTTTGCGCCCGTGGTGAAATCATTGTCATGATGGACGCCGACGGATCGTATGAAGCGTCGGATATCCCGAAGCTTTTAGAGCATTTTCCTCGATACGATCAGGTGAACGGGGCGCGTACAAGTGAACAAGGCTCGCTGAAGTTTTTACGGGCACCCGCGAAGTGGCTCATCCGGAAGCTCGCGTGCTATCTGGCTGATACGGACATCCCGGATCTAAACACGGGCTTCAAGGCCTTTAAAAAAGACATCATGAAAAAATATTTATGGGTCCTCCCCGACGGTTTTTCGTGCGTGACTACCATGACCCTGGCCTTCCTGACGAACGGGTATGCCGTCAAATACATTCCCACAGCCTATCACCCGCGTATTGGAAAGTCAAAATTCCACCCGGTTAAAGATACGCTTTCCTATTTGAATACCATTATCCGGATGATCATGTATTTCAAGCCGATGCGGATCTTTATGCCGCTCGCCGGTTTCCTTTTTCTTTTCGCCTGTGTGAAATCCGTCACGAGCTTTTGGTGGACTCAAACGCTGCAGGAATCGGACATCATTATTTTTATGACCGCGATCATGATGGCATCCCTGGGTCTTATGGCGGACTTGATTGTAGCGTATCATCGTTCATGATCCGCGCGAAATTTCATCGCTTCCCATGAATATAAAACTCGCCAGTCCGGAGGTCGAGAAGCTTCGCGAGCTTTATTATCGCGAGGGCATTTCCTACCTCCCCAAGGTCTTGGAGCTCGTCGATAAGAACCGGCTAAGTCCCACATACGGTTGTTTTGACCGGAGCTATTGGCATTACCGGACCAGCGATTTCCCGTGCGGGATGGCTCAGGAGGCCGTACTCGCACTCGCAATGGCCTATTACTTACAGGCTCAGGATAACCCCTATCAAGGCCAGGAAAGAATTTCCGAGTTGGTTGTTGCAGGCATCGACTTTGCCCGCCGATCTTCCCATGCCGACGGCTCGTGCGATGATTATTTCCCTTACGAGCGGGCTGCCGGCGCTACGGCGTTTTCACTCTATGCGTTCACAGAATCTTATCTTTTGCTGGGTCTGAAACAATCGACGCATGTAGAATTTTTCGAGAGACGCGCACGATACCTTGCAGGTTCGGGATTCAGGGAATCGGGTATCCTTTCGAATCACAAGGCCCTCATCGTCCTTTGCCTTTACAACACCTTTTTGGTTACCCAAAATCCGGTATGGCGCGATCAGGCGAAGGCCCGTCTTGAGGCCCTGCTCAATTTGCAGTCCGAGGAGGGTTGGTTTCCGGAATATCAGGGGTGCGATCCCGGCTATTTAACCTTTACCGTCGATTTCCTGGCAAAATATTTTTCCAAGTCCAAGGATGACCGAGTGCGGCGTCCGCTTCTGGCGGCGATCGAGTTTTCTTCTCATTTTATGCATCCTGACGGGAGCTACGGTGGTGAATACGGAAGCCGAAACACTTTTCATTTTATGCCGCATGGTTACGAACTCATGGGCCGTGATTCACCGATTGCGATCCGAACTGTCAATCAATTTTTAAGAGGGATGAAAAACGGAACACGTTCCTACCTCGATGACGACCGGATCTTTGTCCACTATGCCTACAATTTTTTACAAGCCTACCGGGATTTCTGTGCCGAGCGAAAGGAGCCGGCACCGGATCAGCCGGAAGGAGTGAAATATTTCGAAAAGGCAAAGCTGGCGGTCAAGAGGTCAAGACGGTTCTATGCCGTCGTTTCTCTGGCCAAAGGCGGTGTGGGAAAATATTACAAGGACGGCGTGTTGAGTTTAAGCGACTGCGGACTGGTCGGAGAAACGACGGACGGAAAAAAGTTTACAAGCCAAATGGTGAGCGATTTTCAATGGGAGATCCGTGGCGAGCAGATCACGATTTCGGGTTCCTGTTACGCGTACCGGACGATTCTCTTCACACCTTTTCGATTTATCCTTTTTCGGTTATTCAACACGATGGTCGGTCGTTTTCTTAGTCCTAACTTCATCCGGAGTGTGATTCAGCGAATCGCCATCACGCGCCGTCCCAAAAAGGTCCCCATCCGATTCAAAAAGGAGATCGACTTATCGAATTTGGACTGGATCCGCTATACGCTCGATCTGGAGGATTCGGGGATCGGCATCAAAGAATTGTGGGTCGGCAGTGATCCAACATTTATCTATGTGGCGACGAGTCAGCCTTATCAGGCCGGCAATTTGAGACCCTGGCGTGATTTATCGGAGCACTTAGACACGCTTAACACGAAACGAACCGTCACTTTTCAGATCCCCATCTCATGAAACAAGTTATCGCATTCATTTTATCCCTGGCGATCATGGTAGTTATTTTCTTGGGCGTGGACGTCTCCCAGTTTGCCCGGTACCTTGGGGAAATGAATATTGGTCTTTTGATTTTTGGTATTTTTTTCTTCGTCCCGCAGATTGCGCTGTCGGCCTGGCGGTGGCAGATGATGGTGCGAAGTCAAGTGGCCATCGGTTTTTGGGATGCCACCGGGCTTGTCTTATCCGCAAATGCACTCAATATCCTGTTGCCGTCGCGGATGGGGGACCTGTCGAAGGCCTATTTCCTTCAACGGGAAGGGAAGATCGATTTGAAACGAGCGATGAATATCGTAATTTTCGAGAAGTATATTGACTTTGCGGCCTTGGGGGTCGTTGTCCTGGTCGGAATCCTTTGCTATCCCATGCAGGACCAAGCCAGTTGGATCGGTCTCCTCTTTTCGCTGACCGTTCTTGGACTCTTTCCGGTCCTCTATTTTATAACACTGGACGGTGTCTGGGGACGTTCCCTGTGGCAACGTTATAGGCTCTTAGACCAGACCAAACATTTCCTCTTGGATACGCAAGACTATCTGGCCGAGCTCAAGAATAACCCGCGGCTTTTGCTCGTGATTCTCGTCATGACGGTTGTTTTATGGTTCGTCCACTTATTGCAGTTTTATGTCATCTTTCTCGCGTTGAACTCCGGCGTTTCCGTTTTTCTCGTTTTCCGGCTCGTGCCGCTCGCAATCCTGGTAGGACTCATTCCGATTACCATTGCGGGCGTCGGGACTCGGGATTCGGCCATGATCTACTTTTTTTCCCCCTATGAACAAACGGCCAGGATTGTCGGGATCGGCCTCTTCGCCTCGTTCCGTTATTTCGTGCCCGGTCTCTTAGGGCTCCCCTTCCTCAATCACTATGTCACCAAAGAAAAGCCGCAGTCACGTCCGGAATTATGAACCGTAAGATTTCGATCCAGGATTTTTATTCCATATGTTTGATCACGGGCGTTATCGGTCTTTTTTTTTATGATATCTGGACCCTCCGGGTCGGATTCTACAGCGGCGATCATCGGGTTCAACATTACCCCTGGGCCCAATTTTTTTGGGGACATTTACGGCAATTCAAACTGCCGTGGTGGACCAGTCAGATCCATTGTGGATTCCCGCTTCTTGCCGAAGGCCAGATCGGCGCCTTCTATCCGTTGAATTTGCTTTTTTATTACCTCTTTCCGATCCGGCTGGCGTATAGTTACGAGGTTTTCGCTCATTATGCCCTCGCGGGTCTATTCTGCTATGTTTATCTGCGGTCGTTGAAACTCTCCTACGGTGCATCGCTTCTCGGCACGTTCGTCTATTTATTCGGTTCTGCCCAGGGCGGCTATTACTACAACATTACGTCACAAAAGGTCCTTGTCTGGCTTCCCCTGGCTTTTTACCTGACCGACCAGATCGTCGAGCAAAAACGGGTTCTTTGGACTGCCTGGCTTTCTTTAATCTTTGCCGTTCAAATTTTTGCCGGATACCTTCAGTACGCGATTTATGCCATCGGTTTTTCCGTATTCTACTTTCTTTGGTTCAGCGTCTTAGGCTTCTGGCGGCAAAAAAATTTGCGTGAGTTTCTGTTACGCAAGATGTTGCTGATCGGGGCTCTGATTCTTACGGGTGTCATCGCCCTGCCGCAGTTGCTATCCACGTGGGAACTGGCGCAATTCTCCAATCGGGCTTCGCTTACGGAAGCATTTGCCTATCTGGGATCCATGAATCCCTTGGCTTTAGTGACCTTATTTTATCCCCACTGGGACGGATTCCTCGGCGCTGAAGTCTATGTGGGAGCCTTAGGGATTT
>JAMWDC010000320.1 GCA_023819025.1 Candidatus Omnitrophota bacterium
TTCCATTATGATACGACCCGAGTGCAGTCGTGACATTTGAGCGTTAGAGAGGACGAGATCCATGCCGAGAAAATTCCAGATGAAAAATCATGTCAAGACCATCGGGGACCTGATGGTCCGCAAGGTGATTGCAGTAAGCCCGGATGCAACGGTTGCGGAGGCTGCCCGCTTGATAAGTGCGAATGAAATCGGTTGCGTGGCCGTTGTGGAAAAGAAAAAGGGCAAAAAGCTCATCGGGATTATCAGCGAACGGGATATCACGGTGAAGCTTGCGGCCAAAAAAAGATCGCCGACTCGGACGAAAGTTAAAAAAATAATGTCAACCAAACTTTTTACCGTGAACATGGAAGATAGTTTGGTGAAGGTGGCAGGGATGATGCATAAACATCATATCCGTCACATCCCGGTTGTGGACAAGGAGAATATGATTGTTGGCATCCTTTCCATCAGGGATCTTTTGACTCGCATCGAAGCCAATCTGCGAACGTTGGTCAAGGAAAGAACCCGGGACCTCAATGTGGATGCCCTTACAGGTCTTTACAATTACCGCTTTTTTAATAACTACCTGGAGGCTGAAATCGTCCGGAGTGCCCGTCACGGCCACCATCTGTCGCTTCTCTTCGTGGATATTGATCGTTTTAAAGTTTTTAATGATACGTTCGGGCATGCACGTGGCGATATCTTGCTCAAGGAAATCGCCGATCTTTTAAAAGCGAAAGATACACCGAAGACCGCTCAGAGGAAGGTGGAGTTTTCGAGCAGGAAATCCGACATTCCGGTGCGCGTAGGGGGTGACGAGTTTATTTTGATCCTTCCGGAGACCTCAAAAGAGGGGGCGTTATTCTGTGCTGAGCGGCTCCGACAGGCCGTGGAACAACGGTTGTTCCTCGGCAAAACGGGTCAGGCCAAACAGCATGTCACCATCAGCATCGGTGTCGCAGAATTTCCCCTCGACGCGACCAACAAAAAAGACCTCGTGGATAAAGCGGACGCAGCCCTTTACCAAGCCAAACAACTCGGCCGAAACCGCGTCTATGTCTATGCCTGATCCTTATTAAGGGCACGCAAAAGCACGGGTTCGTTTTAAATCGGATTCTTCATTAAGTTTTACCTTCTCGATTTTCTGCCTGCGTCGCAGAACATTTCAAAGGGACAGCGTTCATGGATCAACGGTTAAAGGCAATCTTTGACGGTATGGTTCAGGGGGTGGGGTTTCGTTTTACTGTTGAAAGGATCTCCCGTCAATTTGCTGTCAAAGGGTATGTCCGTAATCTCGCCAATGGCAAGGTCGAGCTCGTTGCCGAAGGGGCGGAGGGCGAACTGAAGAATTTCTTGAACGCCATCCGGGAAGGTTCCATGTCGGATTACATCCGCGATGTCCAGGTCGAATGGAGCGAGTCGAAATCGCAGTTTAAACAATTCGAAATTACCTTCTGAAGATGCGATCGGCCATTCTCGCGGATATCCATGGGAATTGGGAGGCACTTCAGGTAGCAGTTACAGATGCCCTTCGGCATGGGATCGACCGGTGGGTTGTCTTGGGGGATACCGTGGGTTACGGGGCCGATCCGAACGCGTGTTTCGAGTGGGTCCTCAAAAATGCCGGCGTTCATTTGATGGGCAATCACGATCAGGCGGTCATTGATCCGGCCTTGAGGGATTGGTTTAATGACGATGCCCGGGAGGCCATTGTTTGGACGCAAAAGGTTTTAATCCCTTCCTATCAAGAAGAAATTCGTTACCTCCCTTATTTAAGAATCGAAAAAAAGGCCACCTATGCCCACGCCAGTCCCGACCGGCCTAAGGACTTTCGGTATCTCTTGGACTGGACCGAGGCCGAGTCCTCGTTTCGCGCCTTTGAAAATTCGGTTTGTTTTATCGGGCATACGCATGTGCCCTGTTGTTTTTATCAGAACAAGCGTCGGGTCGAGCATCTCGGGCCTGGGATCCTACGTCTTGAGGAAGGCGAACGTTATATTTTGAATCCGGGAAGCGTAGGACAGCCTCGCGATCGCGATCCGCGCCTGGCCTTTGGAATTTATGACGAAGAAAAAGAAACTTTTGAAATCATCCGGCTTCCGTATGATAATGAAAAGGCCGCCCGAAAGATTCGTCAGGCTGGGTTACCGCACTATCTGGCAGAAAGGCTTTTATGACGGAGGCGTTGTCCCGGAAGGACGCCCAAAAGGCGATCCAAAAACTTCGCGAAGAGATCGAGCGACATAACCGGAAATATTATATCGAGGCAAAACCCCTCATCAGCGATTTTGAGTTTGACCGGTTGATGAAGGAATTGATCGATTTGGAGAAACAGTTTCCGGAATTCGCGAGTCCGGATTCCCCCTCGCAGCGCGTTGGCGGCGCACCGCTTAAGTCATTCCGCACCGTATCCCACCGTATCCCCATGCTTTCCCTGGACAATACCTATTCCTTTGAAGAACTCGAGGAATTCGATGTACGGGTCAAAAAGAACTTGGGTGAAGGCAACGTGGAATATTTTGTCGAAGAAAAAATTGATGGTGTATCCATCTCTTTGACCTATGACCATGGGCGGTTAACCCTTGGTGCGACGCGGGGAGACGGTGAACGAGGCGACGATATCACTGAAAACATCAAG
>JAMWDC010000321.1 GCA_023819025.1 Candidatus Omnitrophota bacterium
GCCCCGTCCTGACATTCGAGAATATAAAGAAACCATTTTTCATCCCCTGTTTTTGGTCCCCCCGACTTTTTTGGGGATCGGGATTTCGACTTTGTTAAAACCCCTACTTCCTTTTCCTTCATACGCTGAATCATTTTTCGATATTTAGCATGCATCTCTCACCTCTAAAAAGATATCGTCCTGGTCCGCCAGGAACTTTTCTAAAACCCCCGCGGTGGCATCCTGAAGAATCCAACTTTTTTTTTCAGCCGTTTTGATTTATGCTATCTTGAGGGCAAAAATGATAAATCTCCCGATGATTCTTCAACCGATCCTTGCCGGTCTCTCCATGGGATTTTTCTGCGTTGCCTATTGTTTCCCGTTCCTGACACCTTATCTGGTCGCACAGAAAAGAAATACGCTACAAAGCTCGATGGTCATTTTAAAATTTATGGCAGGTCGTTTCCTCGGCTATGTCGCTTTCGGCTTTCTGTTCGGATACTTGGGAGAAGAAATCAGCCATCCTTGGATTCCTCTGATCTCTGGTCTTTCTCTGGTGATCCTTTCCGGAATTCTTCTATTCTATCTGGCTGGAATTTTAAAACAGGAAAAAACCGGCTGTCTATCCGTAACGTTTCAAGGCATAAGGGATCCGGCAACCATGGGATTTTTCATGGGCGTCAACGTCTGCCCGCCCTTCCTGATCTCTTTGACCTATATCGTATCACTCCATAGCATGGCCCAGGGCGTACTTTATTTTGTCCTTTTTTTTCTGGCAAGTTCACTTTATTTTTTACCCTTGATCTTCGCGGGCATGCTCTCCCAAATAAGGCTATTCCAGCACGTGGCACGATGGAGCGGTCTTATGGTGAGCATACTTTTTTTTATTCACGGAATCTATTCCATCGTCAATAATTTATCCTTCCTGCGGTAAGAAGCAATCGGCATCGGCAGGATGGACGGACATAAAGAGGGACTCGAGACGAAACCAGTGGTCATGAAAAATACCTTCACGAAAATTTTTGCCTTTCTCCTATTCGTTTTGATCGTTGGTTCCGCCGCGGCTTGGATCTGGCTGCGCCTGCAGGCGGTGCCCGCGCATGCCGGCTCTACCGGATATCACCGTGCGATGTATTATGAAAAATTATCCGGCGGAACGGTGCAATGTTTTCTTTGTCCCAATCGTTGTATCTTGTCAATCGGCCAATTCGGTCTGTGCAAGGCAAGGAAAAATATCGACGGTGAGCTGTATTCACTCGTCTACGGAAAAATAGCGACCGTCCATGTGGATCCAATCGAAAAAAAGCCGTTCTTTCACGTTCTGCCTTCGAGCCAAGCCTTTTCGATTGCAACAACGGGCTGCAACATGCGGTGCCTTTTCTGTCAAAATTGGGAAATTTCCCAAGTTTTTCCGAATGACATTCTATCGATCCCCATGACTCCGGAACAAGTTGTCGAAAAAGCACTCCAAAGCCGTGCCGAATCAATTGCCTTCACCTATACCGAACCGGTCATTTCTTACGAGTACATGCTGGATATCGCTAAACTTGCAAAGGCCAAAGGGCTGAAGACACTGGTGGTCTCCAGCGGCTATATCGAACAGACACCGCTGAAAGAATTATTAAAGTATATTGACGCATATAAAGTTGATCTCAAAGCCTTCGATGAAAAATTTTACAACCGTCTGACAGGCGGACACTTACAGCCTATTTTGGAAACCATTCAAACGATACACCAAAACGGCGTGTGGCTTGAGATCGTGACATTGATCATTCCCGGCCAGAATGACAGCGAAGACGAGATTCGCTCCCTAGCGCGATGGCTCAAGGAAAATATCGGGCCCGATGTTCCCTTGCATTTTTCAAGGTTTCATCCCCAATATAAACTCGGCAACCTCCCGCCCACCCCTGTTGAAACCCTGATCCGGGCGAGGGCCATTGCCATGGAAGAAGGCATGAAATTTGTCTATGTTGGAAATGTTGATTATTCGGACGGCGAGGCAACTTACTGTCCACAATCGGGAGAAAAGGCTATCGAACGGCGCGGGTATTTTGTGATTGCCAATCGTCTCAAAAACGGCGTTTGCCCTGACGGTGAAAAAATCCCCGGGATTTGGAAATAATTCCTTTCATCCCTTCCTCTGAAGCGGCAGATAAAAAAGCAACCCCCCAACGGCAAAATTCACGCCGGCCAAAACAAAAATCGTCTCGAGGACTCCGAAGACCGGAATCATAAAAATTCCGGGCAGAAGTGCCCCAAGCGATGATCCGAAAAGGTCTGCAGCATACATTCTTCCAGCCTTCGAAGAGATTTCCTTTTCGTGGGCCAGAAAGAGCTGGTTGGCGTAGGGAAATTCAAAACCGACCAAACCCCCGATAAGAACAGCAGCACCGAGAAAAAATACTTCGCCGAATACGGTCGTCTGGAGACCGGTTTTCTGAAAACTCACCATGAGACCTACTAACATCCAAAAGTAAAGACTGATCCCAAGATGGATCTTCGCCAATCCGCGAACATCCGACGCCTTTGCCGCGCGGAGCCCTGACGTGATGCCAAACCCCATGCCGATCATGAAGGCGGAGACAATCCAGGAAATCCGGTAGTAAAGATTCCCGTAGAAGATTTGAAA
>JAMWDC010000322.1 GCA_023819025.1 Candidatus Omnitrophota bacterium
GAGTGGTCCTGATCACGTCATCCAAGCAATCGGTCGGAGCTCCTGGATCAGTCTTGATGATCAGACAACAATCCTTAAGTTCCGCCAAGGCATCAAGCACCGCGGTAAGGGTCGCGTCGGCCTCGGTCTTGGTCATCTTAATTTGCAAGCTCCCTTGATCATACCATCGTACCCGGTTGGCTGGATAAAAAAGGATCCTCTGCTGCGGCTTGATCCCGAGCTGTTTTCTGATGTGGCTCTTCCTTGAAGCATCCGGCGGGCTGGCCAGACCGTCGTTTCCCGGGAATCCTGTCACCGCAATTCTTTCCGGCGGAATCCCCCATTGAACAAGCTGCCGTTTGGACAATTCGCCCCAAGCCGCAATCTTGGTCGCCGTCAGCGGCACGAAACCGCGGGATTGACCGGTAACACCGTGCTGAATCACGAGCGTCTTGATACTCAAACACCGGCAAACTTCCGCCAGGGCCTTTTGAAAATAGGTCACATCCTCGTCAAATACAAAAGCTTCCGGGCGAGTATGACAAAGGATTTTATGAGCCTGATCAATGTAAGATACAAGCGCCGGGAATTCGTATTTAAAAATCAGACGGATCCTCTCATGGACAATATCAACGAGTGTCATTCCTTCGAAATCGAATAATTTCTCCGTTTGAACTTTTGGGTAAAACCCCAAACACCGCCCTTCCCAATCGGCGATGCACTGTGAACTCGGGCATGGATAAACCGGTATGGAAAGGATTTTTTCATGGAACAATAATTTCAGTAGGTTCGTAGGACTCGGCGAATGGCTAATGTAAAGCCACTGGAATTGCTCGGATCGGGTCAAAAGCGGTCTTCCTACTCGCAGAGAGGCCCTCATCCCGACAACATGCAAAGGGCGGGATAAATGCCAAAGACAAAACGCAACAGTTTGAAAAATTTTAAAATTAAATTTTTTGACCGGGTTGGTCAACGACGGCAAGGTCTCAGGATACCGAATTTTCGCTAGCGGGTAATCCAGAACGTCAACCGGGATGTTTTGCTGTTTTGCTTTTTCGCGAGCGATGCGCGCGAAATACGATTCCCGGGGCGCATGCAGGGGCCCTTCGACCGCCGGTCCCAACCCCAGAACGATTTTATCCGCAGGAGTTTCGGCGAGAACCTTTTTCACCACAAGCACTTGGCGCAGCACCCACATCCAGAAATAATCAAATCCGTGCTGAATAAGCCCGGCTAAATTAATGTCACGATAGCGGGCAAGGCGCATGACCGGAATCAGCTGTGGCCAGCCTTGCGCGATTTGCGCCGCCGCCTGATCCACACACTTCTGTTCCTCGGTAGTTAGCTTGGGACAGGCAATAAGGCAGGGTCGGTAAGGTTCAGGCAGCGATGATATGTCGCAAGCAGGCATCAAGATTTTAAGGCGGTCGGGTGCAAGCCCTTGCCGTCTGACATAATCAATGCAGGTCGGCAATATCGAAGGCGAATCGAGGACAAATAGGATCATAACTGTTTATCTTTTGAAGAGTTCCGATTTTTTGCCGCAGACCTAGAAGGACCCGAATCCATCTTCTCCTCCATCACCGCCAGCTTCTTTTCCTCGATTGGTGCCGGATCCTCCATGCCTTCGTGTACCCATTTTCGCGCCCTGTTGTAAGCTTTACCGACCTGGTCTTCTAACTCCGGAGATAAAATCCGCAGGAGCTCTTTGCCCATGATCCGATACTGCCGGCCGACTTTCGCTGCCCGGATGAGGCCCTTTTTGATCATCCGCATGACGGTACTGGAACTGACCTTGAGAATAGCTTGAGTTTCGCGCTGGGTATAAACTTCGTTTTCGATAATTTCCATGCAGCTTCCTGGATTCTTTTAATACGAAGGGCAAGATTTTAGACGTCATAAGGTATCACTAAGCGTCAGTACATGTCAATATCAATCAATTGAATTTATACCGAAATGCCAGAACGTTTGGAATGCAAATGAGTTGGAACGACCCGGCTAAAGTCGTCGGAAACCTAGGATTGGGTTTCGCCGGCAAGGCTAGTTCGTTGTTTCATCGAATTGGATGTAGATTCATGGATCGTAAATTTCAGAAACCAGACAATGCCCAGCGCTTCCCATACAATCTTTCGCGAAATTTTCGAGGCGCCGGCCTTGCGATCCGTAAACCAAATTGGGATTTCATGAAGCCGAAAATTTTTCTTAAGGACTCGGTATTTCATTTCAATTTGAAAGCTGTATCCGTCCGAGCGAATCGCGTCCAAGTCGATTTCTTCCAAGACCCTGCGGCGGTAACAGGTAAAACCGCCCGTAAGGTCATAAATGGGCACTCCGAGAACCCATCGTGAATAGAGATTCGCCAAACGGCTTAAGAGGACACGTGACAGGCTCCAATTCGCGATCCCACCGCCCTTAATCCAGCGGGAGCCCGCCACCACATCATATTTTTGAATTTCTTCTAGAAACGTCGGAAGGTATCGGGGCCGGTGGGATAAATCCGCATCCATTTCAATTACCGCTTCATAGTCACGCGCCAGAGCCCATTTAAAACCGGCGATGTATGCGGGCCCAATCCCCTGCTTCTTTTCCCGCTCCAGCAAGTGAATCCTCGCATTGTTCTCACAAAACT
>JAMWDC010000323.1 GCA_023819025.1 Candidatus Omnitrophota bacterium
TGGCGGCTACAACCGGAGGGACGAAGAATACACCCCAGGCTAGGATCTCCACGCTAAGCCCGTGAGGCTGCCGGTCGGCTGACGGTATCAACAGAGTCTTCAAGGTTCTGAACAAATATTTCATTAACACACCATGATTTTGTATCTTCTCCAAAGGCCTACCCGCACACTCTGTGCGATCATCATTGAACGATCCTGAATGAAGAAAAGCTCTGCGGGCACGATTATCATCACTCCAAGACCTCGAAATCGACCCGCCATTCAAATCCCAAGATCCCGGGCTTGGTGCGAACCACAATCTGAGACCTCCCTTCAGAGGCCCGGTAATAAACTCCACTCGGGACCTGAAAATTTTCCCACGCGCTTTGAGGCCGCCAAGATTGCACGGTTAAGTAATAAGACCTGGAATTCTTATGATGAACAATATGTTTCCCGATGACCCCGACGGTATGAACGCTTAGATCTCCAGAATCCCCGTAACCGTTGGAAACAACCAACAGGCCATAGGACGCAAGAGGAAAGGCAAAAAGCGACAGAAAGAATAATGACAGGAGATTTTTGTGGGAGGAGGCTTGTCCTTTGAGCGCATAAACAGCGACGATAAAAAAGAGGACAAAAGCCGGAATGCTGTATCGAAGAGAAAAGACAAACAAACTCCAGCCGTCAAAAGGGTGATAACGGATATCCCCATAAAGGAGCGCGACAATCCCAGTCAATAATAACACCAGGGCAATGCCGAAAATGAGCCTTCGCTCAAGCTTCCGGGGCGAAATCGTTTCCGAATCGCCCATGGCATAACTGTCGGACATGCCGCTCCCAAGCACTTTCAGGCAGGAGAACAATTGCTTGATAAATGCCTGATCCCAATCGGGACAAGAAGGGCAGGGACTTTGTTTGACCTCAAGTCTTTTGCCGTCATGCCGGAGTTCATTGAACCCCAAGGCAAAGAGTGTTTTAACAGCCTCGCGTTTCGCCGGATCGGCAAAATAGGTCCGCATAAAATTCACCGCATCCGACTCCACATAAAAATTTTGGTCGAAATCCATATCTCCGGTTTGAAGTTCCACCGAAATGCCGGTATTCTTAAAGAACCTGTCCACAAAATTTTCCTTGCTGATCTTAAATGCGCCCGCGGAGCGGCACGGGATCCAAAGCTTAAAATAAGAGGCAGAATGACGGGTGCGCCCCTGATACCGTGACTGGTAAGGAATACCTTCGAAAGTACCTTTTCGATTGTCCCCCCATCCGCCAAATAAAAAACCCCGGGCCGAAGATAGTCCGGGATCGGAATTTTTAGTACTGAAGAGAAAACGTTTCAAAACTGACAGGAGGACCAAGCCAACGATCAAGACCAAGAGAATGGATTTGATACCGCATGGCGAACAAAACGGATTCATAGATTGACCTTCCCTGTTCTCTTATATTTCGGTCAATTCCGGAATTTCCCTAATCAGGAATAGATCCCTAATTCTGCTACAAAGGCGCGCAAAATAGGTGTGAATTGCTCCAGTTTTCACAGAATAGGATTCCTCCTCGCTTAAGGTGGGGAGATAGCGATTCGTCACACCCTTCCTCACCCTCCCCACCAAAGGAGGGAATAACTGGAGCAATGTATTATCAAGTTTCACTGGGGGATCCTCGTTGGCAGGATCGAATAGTGAACGGCCGTTCACTATTCACGAGCCCCGCGAAATCACCTTCACTGGGGTATCCACTTCGGCGGGACTTGAAATTTAACTCATTAGCTAGCATTTTATAGCAGTTTTCAGCTTTCAAAGGACTGTTTTTATGAATGGTTTCAGTTCCTCCACCTGTCTTCTATAGGGGAAGGATAGGTTGGATTATCAACCCCCCCCTTCTTCCTTCCCTTTCATAAATCAAGGGGAGGGTAATCGGGACAACGCACAAAAAGAAGCGGTTTCATATGTCCAGCACAGGGTCCAGAACAAACCAGAAACGGTTTCATATTCCAGCACAGGTTCCAGAACAAACCAGAAGCGGTATCATATTTCCAGCACAGGGTCCTGAACAAACCAGAAACGGTTTCATATGTCCAACACAGGGTCCTGAAAGCCGATCACAAGATATTCAGCGGATCCACATCAACGACAGCCGCGACACTGCTGGGTTTTTTGATCTTGGCCAAGTGCCTTAACAGATCCTGGGCCACCGCCCGGCCTCGGGGCGCCTTAATCATGACGTGCCAGCGGAAATGGCCGCGGAGCCTGTAAAACGGGAGTGGTGCCGGGCCGATCAGTTCCACCGCCGTATCGTTCTCCGGCCGGCCGGCGTTCGGCCACTCGGCAGTTAACGAATCACGCAAGGCGCGGGCAAAGACGTAGGCGTGCTTTTCGACACGGGAACGTATGATCGTGTTGATAATCTGCCGGAACGGGGGATAACCGTGCTCCCACCGTTCTTCGACCTCCTGCTTGTAAAAACTCAGATAATCATGCCTTTCGGCAAATCGGATGCTCGGATGATCCGGCGAATAGGTTTGAATCAAAACGCGGCCCGGGATTTTACCTCGCCCGGCCCGACCGGCTACCTGGGTCAGAAGCTGAAAGGTCCGCTCCGATGACCGAAAATCCGG
>JAMWDC010000324.1 GCA_023819025.1 Candidatus Omnitrophota bacterium
AGGGGAAACGGCCTTGATGGATGGCAAAAATCCGTCGAAAAAGGCCTGCGGGAATTCCGCCGACAGGCCCCCTTGAAAGGGCGGTCCAAGGTAGAATTTTTGAGATTCTGGTTTTTTGGACTTCCTAATCTATCTGCTATAATGAAAGCTTGGTCTAAAAAACGAGGGAAGTTTCCGTGAAAGTCGATAAGAATCATGTGATTAAATGTCTCAGGCAGATCGCCGTTCTCCTGGAACTGAAAAACGAGAATATTTTCAAGGTCCGGGCCTTTACAAATGCCGCACGGATCCTTGAGGGCCATCCCAAAGATCTTGCGGCCTTGGTCGAAACAGGGGAACTGGAAAAGATCAAGGGGATCGGGAGTGGTCATATCTCCCGAATTATTCATGAGCTTTATGATCGAGGTGAGTCGAAGGATCTTGATGAGTTGAGCCGCGAATTTCCAGCCTCCCTATTCGACCTGTTTCAAATTCCCGGGCTTGGGGCCAAACGCATTAAAGTCCTTTATGAGAAACTGGGAATTAAATCGGTGGGGGAGCTGGAATATGCGTGTCAGGAAAACCGGCTGCTTGAATTGGAGGGGTTCGGGGCCCGAAGTCAGGAGAAAATAGTCCAGGGGATCCAACAATTGAAGAAGTCGGCCGGTCACTATCTGATTCACGTGGCGGCCGAAGAAAGCAAAAGACTGGCGACCTATCTGAAAAAACAAAAAGGGATTTTGAAGATCGAAGTGGCCGGCAGTATCCGGCGGGCCAAGGAAGTGATTAAGGATATCGATATCCTGGTCAGTGCAAAAAATCCCGCGACCGTTCATGAAGCCTTTGTCCACTATCCGGAAACCGAATCCGTGATCGCTCACGGCGATACGAAATCAAGCATCGTTCTGAAATCCGGCATCCAGTGCGATCTCAGGACTGTTCGTGAAGATGAGTTCCCTTATGCGCTTTATTATTTCACGGGCAGCAAAGAACACAACGTCGCGGTTCGGACCTTTGCCAAGAAGAAGGGGATCAAGATCAATGAATATGGTCTTTTCCGCGGAAGCCGTCGGATTGTTTGCAAAGACGAAGCGGACATTTTTGAAAAACTTGGATTTCATCCGATCCCGCCGGAGGCCCGAGAGAATACCGGAGAGCTCGAACTTGCCGCCAAGCGGGAATTCCCGAAGCTCATTGAAGAAAAGGATGTGCGCGGAATTTTCCATGTCCATACGGCCGATTCCGATGGGCTTGTTTCTCTTGACGAGATGATCGATGCCGCCGAACAGGCCGGGTTCGAATATATCGGGGTGAGCGATCACAGCCAGTCGGCCGGTTATGCCAACGGCCTTGAACCGAAGCGGTTACGTCTTCAATGGAAGAGGATCGATGCACTTCAAAAGCGGCACAAGATAAGAATTTTCAAGGGGATCGAATCCGATATCCTCCCGGACGGAAAGCTGGATTATTCAGATTCGATTCTAGCAGAGTTTGATTTTGTGATCGGAGCGGTCCACAGCCGTTTTAATATGAGTGAGAAGGAAATGACCCAGCGGATTCTGCGGGCCATGGGGAATCGGTATTTCACCTTTTTCGGGCATCCGACCGGCAGACTTCTTCTGGGCCGCGAAGGCTATGCGGTGGATTTGGTGAAAATTATCGATGCCGCGAAAAAAGCGAATGTTATTATGGAGATTAACGCAAACCCCCACCGCTTGGATCTGGACTGGAGGATGTGCCAATATGCCAAAAAACAGGGCGTGCTCATGAGCATTAACCCCGATGCACATTCCCTTGACGGTCTCAATGATGTCAAGTATGGCGTTGGTACCGCACGCAAAGGGTGGCTTGAGTCAGGGGACGTTTTAAATACCTTCCCAGCAGCCCAGGTAGAAAAAATATTGAAGAGGCGGAGATGAAAGAATCCTTTGAGCAGAAGAAAAAAAGAGCTGTTAAGATTCTATCCCGGCTAAAAAAAATTTATCCGGATGTCAAGACCGCACTTCATTTTGCAAATCCCCTCGAGATTCTCGTGGCAACGATCCTCTCAGCCCAATGTACGGATGAGCGTGTGAATAAGGTTACGTCCGGTCTCTTTAAGAAGTACCGGACGGCGAGGGACTATGCGAAGGCGGATCCACAGAAGTTTGAGCAGGAAATCCGTTCGACCGGGTTTTATAAAAGCAAAACGAAAAGCATCCTCAATGCGGCCAAGGCGATTTGCGATCGTTTTTCAGGCGAAGTGCCGAATCGCATGGAGGATTTAGTGACGCTGCCGGGAGTGGGCCGCAAAACGGCCAATGTTGTGCTGGGAAACGCATTCGGCATTCCTGGCATCGCGGTCGATACCCATATGATCCGACTGAACCGCCGCTTCGGCCTGACCGAGGCGGAGGATGCGGTGAAAATCGAATTTGAATTGATGGAACTCATTCCGAAAAAAGAATGGACCGACTATTCCCACCGGGTGATCCATCACGGCCGTGTCCGTTGTTTCGCCCGTAAACCGGATTGTGCTCATTGTGAGATTCGCGATATTTGTCCGTCAGCAGGGAAAGTCTAAACCCAGTGCGCTCGCGACGGTCCC
>JAMWDC010000325.1 GCA_023819025.1 Candidatus Omnitrophota bacterium
AAGAACACCGGATCCAGCTGATCGAGGATTGCGCTCAGTCTTTGGGAGCGACATTTCAATCCCGGCGAACCGGAAGTTTCGGGATAGGGTGCTTTAGTTTCGGGGAGGGAAAAAATCTTTACACCATGGGCGGAGGCATGATTACCACCTTCGATGCGCAGCTTGCGAAACAGTTGCGCGAAGTTCAGGGATCCGCGAGTTCGCCAACGCTGGCTGTAGATTTGTGGAAAATTTTCAAGACGCTGGCATATCGATTTGCTACGGTTCCCGCAGTATTTACGGTTACGGCTTTCCCGTTGCTCTATCTAGACTCTTTGCGGAATAAAACCACGGATACGGATTCGGAACATACCCTGGATTCGATGGGGGATATGGAGAAAGGTTGCAACCAGCTCAGCCGTGTTCAGGCTGCGCTCGGAATTGCCCAGCTTAAAAATTTATCCAAGCGCAATCAAAGACGCCGTGACAACGGTCTGTGGCTATCCGAGGCACTCGCAGGTATCGAAGGCCTTGTCCTTCCGCCAAATCTCCCTGACAGGATTCATCTCTATATGCACTATGCCCTCAAGTTACTCCCCTCACCTATATCCTTTCTCCCTTTGAGGAGGAGAGGGAAGTCCGCCAATAATTCGTCGGACGGACCCGCCCGACGGATTGATGGCGGAGATGAGGGGGTTCTGGAGGATCGGGAACGTATCGTCAGGATGCTTATTCGAAAAGGCATTGACGCCCAGCGGGATTACTGTTCCTTCTGTCCGAACTTGCCGGATTTCAAAACGGCACCCGGTACGGCCGGGACAGGTTCGGTGAACCTGTCCTGTAACGTACCCGGCACCGTTGCTACCGCCCGATCTCTCGAAGGCCGGGTGATTTATTTACCGACCCAGCCTGACTTGGGTAAAGACGATATGATCCGAATCGCCCGCGCTCTAAAAGATGTCCTAAAAAAATGATTCTTTCGTTAACACCGGATTATTATCGAAAGATTGCCGAGGCCCAATCGGCCTTGGATCCGACAGCCTTTCTGGGTGAAGCCGATCCCGCCATCGGGATCGCATTCCGTGAGACGATTTTTTATCCGCTGGCGGACAAGGATCCCGGAACTTTTGTCTGGATCGATGTGACGGCGACAGGCGAATTGGCCGGCTATGTAGTCGGGACTAAAGATGTAAGACATCTTTATAAACAGCTCAAATGGGCGAATCCTCTTTTGCTTGGCTGGTTCCTTCTTCGATCGATCTTCAAGAAGCCTTTGCTCTTAAAACATTACTTGGCTTCAAAGAAATCCCTGGAAAGGGGTTATCTTGCGGGAGATGTTCACGCCGAACTTATTTCTCTGGGCGTTTTGCCCGAATATCGCACCCCGGAATTTGAGAGCCGTTACGGCGTTCACATTGCTCAGGCGCTTTTTGACAAGGCCAAAGAGACATTTCGTGATTGGGGCATTTCTGCGTTCAAGATCATGACAGTTCAGACGAACGAAGCCGCAAAAAAGTTTTATGAGAAACAGGGATGCCGGTTGATCGGTACGGCCGAGCCTTTTCAGACGCCTTGCTTTATCTACCTTTGCGAACAAAAGGTACTAGGGACGGCCGAAACAGATTCATCGAACCTGTCTCGTAACGCACCCGAGACCATGAAACCGAATATTGTCTTTGTCCGGATTGCGCCGTGGTTTGATGTTAGCCATCCCCACCCTCAGGACACACCCATCAGCTACGATATCGCCTATATTACGGCCATGATGGATACCGCGCGGTATTCAATCCGTTTGATTGATAACTATATTCAGAGGTTTACACCGGAAGGTTTGGTGAGTGAAATCTTATCCTGTCATCCCGATGTGTTGTTGGTCACTTCCGAGGGGGCGACGGTGCGTGTGGCCCGTAAGTTGTTTGAGGAAGTCAAAAAGCATCGGCCCGATCTTTTGACCGTGGCCTTCGGCCGGCAACTGATGTATCTTCCGGAGGTCCTGCTCGGGCCGGATAAGAGTGTTGATGCCTTGATCCTGGATGAGCCGGAGATGACGGCCTTGGAACTGATTGACCGTATGAGTCAAGGATCCGAATGGCAGTCGGTTCGAGGCATTGCCTTCTGGGGCAGCGATGGAAAGATGACCCAAACCCCGCCGCGAGAACAAATTAAAGATCTCGACTCGCTTCCTAAAATGAATCATGAACTTTTCAATAGCCCCAAGTACCGACAGATTTCCCAGGCAGTCAGGATTTTTGGCCCGGTGCGATGGGGATTTATGCTGACAAGCCGCGGCTGTCCTTATGCGTGCACCTTTTGCAGCCCGTCGATTCGTCGTTCCTACGGTGAGAAATTTCGGGCCCGTTCGCCTAAGCTGGTGGTGGATGAGATGGAGTATTTGAAGCAGCGTTTCGGAGTAAATGCCATTGCCTTCGGGGACGATGTCTTCACGATCGATATGAAACGCACCCATGCCATTTGTGATGAAATCCTTCGGCGAGGTTTAAAAATTAAGTGGGCGATTGCCACACGCGCGGACCGTCTGGATCGGTCGCTTTTGGAAAAGAT
>JAMWDC010000007.1 GCA_023819025.1 Candidatus Omnitrophota bacterium
CGCCACCAGTGTACTTTTTGGCCCCTCCCGCAATATTCAGAAAACCGCGAAAGACTCCCGCTAAAAATGTCATGGCCGCCATGGTGAGGATCGCGTAGAGAAGAAAATGGCTGAAATGCGCAATCTTTTTCGTCAACGGCGTGGCAAGATCCGCGGCAGAAGAGATTAATTCCGAGATCCTTCCGACTTCCGTACGATCTCCGGTCGCGACCACCACCGCACGCCCGTGGCCATAGGTTACAAGGGCCGAGGTATAGACCATATTGACCCGGTCGGCAAGCACCGTCTCCTCGGCCAAAGGTTCTATCTTTTTCTCTATCGGCAGAGATTCACCCGTGAGAGCCGATTCATTGACCTGAAGATCGCGGACCTTCAAAACTCGCATATCGGCCGGGATCTTGTCCCCAGAAGCGATCATGACGATATCTCCGGGCACAAGCTCCGCGGAAGGAATATTTTTTTCCATCCCGTCACGCAAAACCGTGGTCTGAGTGGTCATTGTGCGAACCAGGGCCGCAAGCGCATGAATCGCCTTGGATTCTTGGAGGAAACCCACGATCGAGTTGATCAGCACAACACCAAAGATGACCGAGCTGTCAACCCATTCTTTAAGGAGCAAGGTAATCAAGGCCGCAAGCAAAAGAATATAAACAAGCGGCTGGTGGAACTGCAAAAGGAAACGAAGCCACGCTGGTTTGCCCTTTTTCGGTGTAAGGACATTCAGCCCGAAACTCTGTTGCCTCTTAAGAGCCTCGGCCGAACTTAACCCTAAATCAGGGTTGACTTCCAAATACTCAAGGACTTTGGAAATCGGAAAACTATGCCATCTTTTCTCTGTTAAAATTGCTGAATCTTCCATCACGCACCCGCTCGAGGTTAAACTTTTCTCCCATTGACCACTGTCTGCGTCAATATTCACCAAAAAATTTTTGGCGTTCAGTTAACGCTTCTCCGCATTCCCCGTAATTATTAATGCGAACGGCATCAAATGACGGCTGTCATTATATGAATCCCCATGACTTATTACCAGCCGAATTCGAAGCCGGAAGATAGGCCATCGGCGGTTTACGACTTGTCTGATGATCTCATGATCAAGAGAAATTGTGCCAAAATCATAGACGATCTGCCTTGAACCCTTACGATGTAGTACTTATAGATTAGGCGCAAATGTCCCAATTTGTCTGGTTTGTTGAGGTTGATGTTTCCACCAATAATCGCAGGTGGAAACCTATGATCGCGGAATCAGATTGAAAATGTTTTGCCCTGCAAAGGCGGCTATTTTTCTGTTGATCAGGCAGGGTGTGAAAAAATCGCTTTCGAAAATAGAATGCACATTGACCCAATCCATAAGAACAGGGACTTCCACCAAGGGCCCGATAACGGTTGCGAATGCCTGGTGGGGACCTATCCCGAAAATCGCGACGGCAACTGCAATGGCCGGTTCAAAATCATTGCTTCCCGCCGTAAACGAAAGGACCGTGGCTTGGTCGTCAGTGATGTTTGGTTTTTTGCGATAAAAAAGTTACGAACCGCATCAGCACCTGGAAAATTGCGTTGAAAGCCGCCAGGGCTGCGGCGAGTTCACCGGTCTATGACTTCGAAGCCGGATGATTGTTTCATTCAGCAAGATAGGTCTCCGGCATGAACGCCTCAAATCGATCACACACTTTAGACCGATTTAAGCCAATCTTGGATCTTGGCCTCAATTTGATCCCTGACTTCCCGAGTTTTCTTGATTTTTTCTTCTCGTGAGCCTGTAAAAGCGGACGGGTCAGCAAAGCTCCAGTGCATCCTTTTTGCTATCCCTGGAAAGGTGGGGCATACTTCCGCTTGGGATTCGTCGCACACGGTCACAACATAATTGTACAATTTGCCTTGTTTATAAAATTCGAAAACGCTTTTGGTCTTATTCTGAGAGATATCAATACCGATTTCTTTCATCACTTCAACCACAATAGGATTCAGTGTTCCCGGCTCGATTCCAGCGGTCTCCGCTTCAAACCGGTCACCGCCATATTTGTTTAAAAACGCCTCCGCCATTTGGCTTCGCGCTGAATTATGATAGCATACAAAAAGAACTTTTTGCTTATCCATAACCATCTCCACGGGTTAATTAGGACCTGTCCGTTCGCTTCCTTTGTAAAAAACCACGACCCTGCCACACGGCAACAATTTCCAACATTTATGTTTTGACAACGGCATCGTCGCAATAAGAACTACCCTTTGCCTCTTAGCGAGGATAGCTGGTGCCAACTGAACGGTAAGCGGCCCTCCAACCAAGCATCGGCTCGCAGTCATACATTCCCTTTGCGCAAAATAGAGTTTATGACTCCTGAAGGCATACAAGTTTTCTGAATCCGACATTAAAAAATTAAACATCCCGAGCGAAGTGATTTCAACGGCATATCGGTTCAATAACTTTCTTACTTCTAACGGATTGCGAATGCCTTTAGGGCCCAGCTCTTCTTTCAACCGTTCGAGTAAAAAATAAAAAGCGTGTTCTGAATCGGTACTCCCAAGCGGACGGCCGTCGTTAATTTTAAAACGTTTTATATGTTTTATATGAAAGATACGCTTGACAAGACCGTGATGAGCAAAAATAAAATTCCTTCCATACAGCTCACGCGCAAACGGCTGCGTATTTTCATAAGTTCGGCCCAATCCCGGCCCGGCACGTCTTAGATGAGAGATGACAATAGAACTACGGCACCGGTGATTCTCAAAAAAATGAAACATCGGGCTTTTCTTTACAGGGAAGGGCTCTTTGGCAAGGAGTGCATCTTTGCCAAGCGAAAAAGAAATACCCCAGCCGTCCAATTTCCGTGGTGGAATTTTCCAATGGGAACCGAAGGTTTTCAGGGAAAGGCCAACTACGGCGGGATAACGACTGCTCATTCCAAATAGTTCACACATGGAATACCCGTTATTGGCTACAACATGACCCGCTGCTGGGTCCACAATACCGATTCGAACCTGTCTTCTTCCACCTTACCGCAAAGCCACCAAACACCTGAGCTGTCTTGCTGCTTTTGCACTTTGGGCACTTAGGCCGGATTCCTTTTTCTTTCTGTGCCAGGGTAGCGAAGACATCAAATTTGTTTTCACAGTTTAAGCAAAAATATTCATACGTTGGCATCCCGTCATCTCCATATCTTGCCTTTAATTGCCGAGACAATTTCATCGATATCAGAACTTCCCATGCACACTACTTCATCCCCCGCGGTGACCACCGGAATGGCCCTTGTCCCGAAGGCGTTAAGCACCTTCCATACCTGCGGATAGGCTTTAAAATCTTTCATTTTCCCAAGGTCGCAAATCTCAACTTCCGATCCAGTTTCTGCTTCGACAGCGGTTTTCAATGCCGCTATCTCGTCTTTGGTCTGACCAACCGGCCCGCAACAGCTTGATCCTGGACCGCAGGGATTTA
Source organism: Candidatus Omnitrophota bacterium (assembly GCA_023819025.1). Lineage (GTDB taxonomy): Bacteria > Omnitrophota > Omnitrophia > Omnitrophales > Aquincolibacteriaceae > JAMWDC01. Next base: position 3,428 of record JAMWDC010000007.1, read on the forward strand.
TTTGTTCCACTGTAAATATTCTCAGTTTTTTCTTTTCAATCATTCTCATTTTCTCCTAACTTCTGGCGCTGGAATGACCAGCACCGGCCGGATATGTTGACGAACAATCTCGTCAGTTACGCTACCTATAAGTACCTGTTCTACTGCGCTTTTGCCTTTAGCGCTGATCGCAATGACTGAGACATCTTCTTCCTGTGCAATTTTATTGATTTCAACAAAAGGGACACCCTCTCGTAATACGATTTTAACCCGAAATCCGGCCGACTCAAGCCGTGTTTTGATTTCTACAAGCCTCGCCGTATCGACTCGATTAAATTCTGCCGTTTTGTTTGCCAAATGAGGCGTCAACTTCCTTATGTCCTGAATATGCACAATCACCACTTCCCTCGCCCCGGCTCCTTTCAGATCATCCATAACAGAAAGTACGGAAAGCGCAGAGCTTGAAAAATCTGTTGGCCATAAAACTTTTCGAAACATTTCCGCACATATCGGCTGGCACTCCATTCTTTTTTCCTTTTCAAGGAATTTATACTTCACTATCAAAAGAGGTACGGTCGTATGTCGCAAAACGTTTTGAGTGACACTGCCAAGGATGGCTCCTTTTATAAAACTTCGGCCGTGCGAACCCATAATCATAAGGGTGGCCTCTTCTTCTTGAGAAACTCGTACGATTTCCTGATAAGGTACCCCGACCTCAACTCTATGTTTCGTTTTTTGAACTCGTTCTGCTTTGGATATAATTTTTTCCAGCTCTTTTTTTACATCCTCCTTCATTTTTTTTACCGCTAGATCATCAATACTTGACAGAGGATCGGCCCAATGAGCAATTCTCATAGGGTCTATAATATGAAGCAAAATCACTTCTTCGGTGTCAACATTTTTTAAATCAGAAATACATGACAACAAATTTTCTGCGTGCCTTGAAAAATCCATCGCGATAAGGACTTTCTTAAACAAAGAAACCCGCTGAACTACTTCTGGGATGGTCAGTGTTACTTTTGCGGGCACGGCAAATAGCATGTCGCGGGTATTTCGTGCAGCCCAGACCAGAACGAGCATGACGGGAACTTCAATGAGCGGGCCAACAACTGTGGCAAGACCAACCGCAGGGCTGAAGGCTGTGATGGCGATGGCAATAGCGATCTCAAAATCACGGCCAGTAGAGTTAAACGCCACAGCTACAGAATCTTCGTAGTTAAGCCCTAATTTCCAGCCTACCAAATACACGACCACAAACATGACCCAGAAAAAGATGATCATGGGGATGGCCATATGAATGATGATCATGGGTTCTTTAAGTATAAGATCACCTTTAAGGGCAAACATGACGATCAAAGTGAATAAAAGCCCAATGATGGATAAGGAATCAAGATAGGTCTTAAAACTTTTAAACCCCTCTTCGCCAAACTGCTGAATGCCAAATCTCCTCGTGATAAAACCTGCGATAAGCGGAATACCGAGATACAACACGACGCTTTCTCCAACCACAAGGACGTCAAATGATATGTTTCCCAAGAGAAGCTTCGAATACACCGGTATCAAAATCATCTGCATGATCGAGTTCATTGCAACGAGAACGATTGCCAATACGTTATTGCCGAGCGATAAAAAGGTAAAAACAATCACCATGGCAATACAAGGCGCAAGACCATAAAGCACTAATCCCACGTAAAGATCTTTGTTTCCCGAAAGGAAAAGTTTCGCAAGCAGCAGCATGAAAAATGGAGCGATAAGAAAATTAAAAAATAATACCACCAGTAACTGTTTTGGAGATTTAGCCGCTTTGCCCAAATCTTCTAATTTGACATTTGTCATTGCCGGGTAAATCATGAGAAAAAGTCCCAACACAACCCCTAACGCAAGGCTATTCGGAAGATTGAATTGATACGTGCCGTGGAATATGGATTTAATCGCATCGATCGGCGGGGTGAGCTGAAAGTTCGAAATCCCGTAGATTTTACCAATGGCAATCCCTATCACCATGCTGATAACCACGAAGACGGGCAGCAATCGAAAATCTTGTAGTTTCTCCAAATCCTTTTTCATTTTCACTCCTTTGTGGCTCGATACTTTTTTATTTCATCTCATAATAACAGCGGCTGTTGCAAGAAGGTATCCTATTTGCCTTTCCTCTGCCTCGTTTCGGCTATTCCGATAATAGGTTGTCTTAGCTCGGCGCCGCCGTATATTTTTAGTTCCACTGCAGATATCTTCATGCCTTTCTTGTCAGCACTCTACCCTCTTTTAAACAACCAAGTTAAATAAGACACCTGCAAGGATACAGCCAAGAAAACTTAATCCTACATAAAGCCACAATAGTTTCGGCCGAAACACGGCAGAAAGCATCATGATTGACGGAAGACTGAGCCCAGGCCCGCCAAGTAAATAAGCCAGTGTGGCGCCAGGCCCCATGCCTTTTGCGATCAATGCAATCGCCGTCGGCACCTCCACATAAGTACAAACATAAGCTAAAACAGAAACCACGGAAGAAACAAAAACAGAATTCAAGGCCTTTCCGCCCACCCAATCGACGATCACTTGGGTTGGTATTAGCACACGTATCGCGCCCGCGATGAGAACTGCCAGCGCCAGATAATAATTAAGCGCAAAGAATAACTGCCATGCAACCTTCCATAATTGGACCAATTTCTCTATCACTGTTCCTTGATATCCTTGCGGAAGAATCATACAACCCGATTGCGCTTGAGAAGCACCTCTTTCAATCATCTGCCACTTGCCCGAAGGAAGTTGTTCAATCAATTCCGCCTCTTCTAATTCAAGCACCTTTTTTTCATGTTCTTTGCCGATCTCTTCCAAGGTGAGCCCTTCCGGCCTTTGAACGAGTTTCATGGCTAATGAATAAGCAAATTTCTGCAATTCAGGCGCCAGATTTGGCTGTACATATATTTTAATTAAATGTCTTAATCCCCGTTTCCGTTTCTGCCAAAATGAGACAATGAATCCGACGGATATGGCAATACCATACACGGCAATCACTCGGGCAACAGCTATCTTCCACCCCAAAAGATTACCAGTCATGAAAACCGTTGGGACATTAAGCATCGGAGCTGCGATCAGAAAGGCAAGCGTAGGACCCAAGGGTACACCGGCGCCTACCATCCCTGCCAAAACCGGAACAATCCCACAGGAGCATATCGGAATAATAGCACCCGCAGTAGCCGCTATTAGACTGGCGAAGAAACCACCATAACCCATTTTCTGTTTGATCTTTTCCCATGAAACAAAAACTACCAGCCCGGCGGCAATAAACATTCCAACAATCCAATAAGGCAAAAGTTCCACGAGTAAAGCTGCTCCCTTAATAACGATATACCAGATGACAAGCGGAATGTTCCAAGAAACCGGGGTATCAATGTCTTTAATCCGTGCTTCAAATCCGGTAATCCCTTTTTCCTGGAGAATCCCGGCCTCAAACATGGCTCGCCAAGATAAATCATGAATCGCCACGTACCAGATTGCTAAGATATAAAGACCAATTACAGCGACAAAATAAAACCATTCTTTTTTGCCTAATTTTGTCTGCGCCATGTGACACCCCTTTTTTACTTCGCTTTATCTTGACCAATCATCCTTTGCACGAACTCATCCATCCCTTGATTGCCTGCAGTACGGATAGCCTTGGCAAATTCCACAGCTTCGTTAATCTCATCCGAATCTATCCCTAATTTCTTTGCCTCATGGTAATGGTAAGAAAAACATTTCTGGCAATGTCCGGCGACCGCGGCTGCAATACCGACCAATTCTTTTATCTTCGCATCCATGTGGTTATCCTTTGTGTAATTCTGCTATAGCTTTCGAGCCATCTTTGCAACACTTTCCAGCGGTTGAGAAACACACTGTTTCATTTGCGAAAAATATGGTTTAAACAATGCGTCATTTGCCAAACATTCTTCGAGGCATTTCAATAGGCCCTGTTCAAATTTGTTTCGTGGTTCAAAAAGTAAATAGTACTTCCACTTCCACTGACTCTTCACTTTGACGATTCCGTGCCTACGCAGGTACGCCAGATGTCTTGAAATCTTTGCTTGATGCACTTTTAACGCAGCCTCAATCTGGCACACGCATAATGCCCCCTTCGCAAGAAGGAGCACAATCACAAGCCGCGTAGGATCGGACAAAACCTTAAAGAAACGCGTATATGTCTGTATTTGTTCATTATTCCCGTTTGTCATATTTGTTTAAGCGTATATGATACGCAAATAAAAAAAATCTACAAGCCCTATTTTATGAAGCCCCTGGCGTCGTGTTTGATTCTTCATCCCCAGATTGTTTATCCCAAAACCAAGCAAGGCATGGGCATCGCCGTTTCTCTGACTTATTCATTTCCTGCCCGTTTCGCTCGCTTACGGTTATTGGATAACTGTCCAACTGGGCAAGCAAGCGAAGCAAATCTGGCAATAAGTAAATCGAACTGTAATAGAGCCCGACACAAACAAATATAATAGCGGTCGTTTTCCTCATATAAAATTCCAGATTCGTTAACCGTTTAAACAGATGACTCAAGGAAGTGACTCCAAGCGCCATGGCCACCGCAAATAAAAGCACGGGAAGCCCTGTCCCTAACCCATAGCTAAAGGGAAGAATCGCACCTAATGGATGATTAAGCGCAAGCGGAATCAAACTGCCAAAAAATAAAGCTGCCGAAACCGGACAAAAGGCCAAAGCAAAAATAAGACCGAGCAAAAAAGCCCCCACCGCACCGGATTCTGCAAGTTTATTATGGTGCTTCTCGAACAACATGCCCCCGGGCAATTGAATTTTGATCACTTCAAGCAAAATCAGCCCTGTAACAATCAAAATCGGGCCCAGAGCTTTTCCCATGTATTTCTGCAGAAAAAAGGCGGTCTGAGGAATGCTAACGAGGGAATAAATAATACCCCACCCCAGCACGGCATACGAAATCATTCTCCCAAATATGTAGGCGAGTCCCGAAATAAAAACAGCCGCCGGATGGGTTATTTTTTTCGACAAAAAAGAAACCGCCGCAATGTTCGAGGCTAAGGGGCAGGGGCTGATCGAAGTCAATATCCCCAACCATAATGCTGAACCAAAACCGATCAGAATTTCCATCATGGCACTTCTTTTAACAAACTATTAACTTCTTCGGTTACATAATTAAAATACCTCTGCTTATTACGGACATATTCCCATATCTTGGTCAGATTTTTTGACTTTACTTCTTTGCCGTCTTTGAGCAATGAAAGGACAAGCGCCTTCGTATAAAGCTGGTAATCGTTTATGAAATGCTCATTGCCCCGGACTTCAACATTAACGACCTTAAACTCCAATTTCCCGGAAGCCAGCGCATCTTTAAAATTATTTTCGATCGCCTCTTTTGCATACTGCTCCATCATGTAGCAAGTGGGGCAACGAAACCTGCCGTGAAAGTAATAGGCAATAACTTTGCTTGAAGGCGCTTGCTCATCAGCCGCATACACAGTGGATGGTAAAGGTTCTGTACTACTGATTATCACAGCAACTATCAGAAATGTCAAAATTGATCTTTTCAACTTTCTCACCTATATTCGTTCTGTCGTTCGCGTGATTTCAAAATGTCCTTATTGACAACATCCCCTCTTTTACCCAAGTGCGCATAAGGATCCGATTCCCAGATAAAACCGTCTAAAACTTGAATATTAAACGCCTCTTCCAATGGATGCTCCACAAGCGACTTTGCAAATTCCCACTGCATTTTTTGCAGTTCACGCATTTCAGTCATTGTGAATTTGCCGGAGCGGACTTTTTCCTCAAGGTTAACAATTGCTTGGGGGAAAACCCCTGGTTTGAGTAAGACTTTTACGGCTTCATGGGTTGAAAACCGATATAGAATAAATTCGTTCCCCAAGGTTTTATCAATTTTCTGAGTCCCAAAACGAATCCTGCCGCCGGTCAGATATGCGGCGACATCACCATAACAGGGCGAATTATTAGTAATAACGCCGGTATCTGTGCGATCAATAACACCATCAGGGTACAAATGCTTAAAACCGACGTATAAAGCGCCTGCTACCGTGAAAAGCCCATCACAAGCATGACCGTGAAACTTGATGAGGTCCTTCAGGGTAATCGTCTTTGTTTTATTTGCATAAGGCCCGAGGCTGCTTTCGGTATCTAAAACTTGAAAGGTCGGAACATAAGGGGCTTTCAAGATCCAGTCAAAATAATACCAATCGGTTTCATGACCCGAAGTATGACCATCCTGGTTGGAGATAGACTTCTGGCTAATCGCTCCCCCCAAAAAGACGAAAAGCGACACGATGACTAAGAAACTTAGAATTCCCTTTTTTTTATGCAATGGGTAGACTCCAGACAGTTACAATCTCAGAAGAGCGTGTAAATTTTGTAGAGCGTCATGATGACTATAAAAATGCCAAACATCTGTTTCAGCTTTTTCCCGGGAACGTAAAGACTCGTAATCCTGGCACCGAAAAAGGCACCTAGTGTGCCTACCACGATAAGCGGTACTGCTAAACTCCAATCAATCTTTGCTGTGGAAAGATGCGGAATAAGTGCCGAGAACGAGGGCAGCGTAACAGCAAAAGCATTTATCCCCGCAGCCTTCTTCTCCTCAAAACCGAGTAAAATCAGGGTCGGCATGAGCAAAAATCCGGGTCCAATACCAAGAAAACCCCCAAGCACGGCAATAGGAATAGCTAACAAAACCGCTGCGGTGAAATGCTCTTTTCCTGCCCTCTCGTTTTTTGTTTTTCGGAACAACCGGTACGCCAAATATAAAACCGAAACGAGATATACATACCAGATGTAAGTGGGATTGATAAAATGGGCCAAGTAAGCCCCAAAAGGCGCAGAAATGGTGGTGACAACAGCCAGGATAATTGCCTTTTTCCAAACCACATAACCGCTTTTAGCAAATCCAAATGTGGAGGATAGTGCAGTTAAACCGTTTAGCAAAAGCGATAACGGTTGCACTTGGTTGACAAGATCAGGTAGAAACAGAGATAAAAAAGGCACCGCAGAGAAAGCGACTCCCAAACCCAACATCCCTGACACGAGAGCCAGTATTCCTAAGCCCACGATCATCACAATCATCATGATGTTTGAACTCATTATAGTACCCCCTGTATATCCAGTATTTGTCCTATCAGACTATTGACGAGCCCTTTTCAATATGTCTTTCAGAATAGCTAAAGGAGGAAATGAAATTGCGCCTTCTTTACAGAGCCCCGCACAGGTACTGCAACCCACCACGCAACGAAAGGGTTCTGCTACTTTAGTTTTGCTGTTCTTATCATCCCAGGCATATACCTTCTGCCGGCAAAAGTTAAAACATTCCTGACACCCAACGCATTTCCCCAAGTCAACCGTCGGATACCAAGGGATATTCTCCCTCGGGATGCCTTTGTACTCTCCGTACTTACCCATTGCCTCCCTCCTTCTGAATCAATTGCTTCACCTGTTCCACCGAGGGGATTTTCCCCTGCATAACAATTTTCCCGTCAATGATAAGCGCTGGAGTCTGCATAATACCCTTCTCGATCATCAAGTTAATATCCGTAACCTTAATTACCTCTGCTTGTTTGTTTAATTCCGCTAAGGCTTTTTTGACATTTTCCTCGGTACTGTGACATCTATGGCACCCTGGCCCCAATACTTCGATTTTCATTTTTATTCCTCCGTTATCGCGGTTTTATAGCTGAGACTTCGATACTTACGACCACATCCTCGAGTCTCTCAACATCTTTTACCGTAATGATAGAATCATCCCTAACTGTCTTGGCAGTGGCATCATTCGTCATTGTTTCGATAGGATAACTGACCTCTCTCACAATTTTTATCTCTTTAAAACCGGCCTCTTTGATCAATCCAAGATAATCCTCTTTTTTGACCGCTCCGGCAATACATCCGACATAAGCTTCCATAGAATTTTTTATGCTGACCGGTAATTCGCCGGCGAGAACGAGATCCGAAATCATAAACCGGCCGCCGGGCTTGAGCACTCGAAATGCTTCGTCAAAGACCTGCTGTTTTGTCCGGGAAAGATTGATCACGCAATTCGAAATCACCAAATCAACGGAATTGTTTTCGACAGGAAGCTTTTCAATTTCGCCCAGACGAAATTCGACATTTTTATAGCCGCCTTGTTCCGCATTCTTGCGTGCCCTTTGAATCATCTCCGGAGTCATATCAACCCCGATAACCCGTCCCGAATGACCGACTCTCTGCGCGGCAAGAAACACGTCGAACCCCGCCCCACTGCCCAAATCCAAGACAACCTCACCTTCTTCGATAGAGGCAAGAGCGAGCGGATTACCGCACCCTAAGCCCAAATTCGCGCCTTCGGGTACCGCACGTATCTCTGAGTCGCTATACCCAACCGCCTTACTTATGCCTGTGGCAAGATTCGAATTGCCACAACAGGACGAAGACACACAACACGAACCACCTTGCACGGCAATTTTTCCATAACCTTCTTTAACTTTCTGTTGGATAGTTTTTCCCATATCTTTTTTATCTTTTTCCTAATTGACCATAGCCCCAAAAATCATACCGCTTATCGTGGCCATCAGAACAACAAGACTGACATAAATAATCGTTTTTTTTATTCCCATAATGCTCCGCAACACAAGCATATTGGGTAAACTCAATGCTGGTCCTGCCAAAAGCAGCGCCAAAGCAGGCCCTTTACCCATCCCTGAGCCGATCAACCCCTGTAGAATCGGGACTTCGGTCAGCGTGGCAAAATACATAAAAGCGGCAACTATAGACGAAAAAAAGTTCGCCCGAAATGAATTCCCACCGACAAGGGCCTCGACAAATCGGGAAGGAATAATTCCTTCATGACCCACTCTGCCCAACAAGAACCCGGAGATCAAAACACCCCCCAAAAGAAGCGGCAGGATCTGAAGCGCAAAGGTCCAGGAAGCAGAGGTCCATTCTTTTAGTTCTTCTTTCTGGAACCATTTGATGATCATGACCGCGAGCGCGACAAGCGAAACTCCGGAGATCCACCATTTGTATTGATAGATCAAGGCCCACGCTCCACAGTCTCCTTCAAGCGGCTTGCCCCAGTTTGCGAAAACGAGAAACGCAACCATTGAAGCAAAGTAAAGTGTTGTTTTCCCTAATGAACGCGTTTCTTTGATCCCGCCAACATTGAAATCACCGTTTGCGTGGCGCACTCGCTCTTCCTTGAGGAATATGAAATGCATTAATAGGCCGATCACAACGCTGAATAGTACGGCTCCCACAGCGCGGGCGAGTCCCAAGTGCCAGCCGAGAATGCGAGCAGTCATGATGATAGCTAAGACATTGATCGCAGGACCGGAATAGAGGAAAGCAATGGCAGGTCCAAGCCCCGCCCCTCTTTTGTATATCCCACCAAACAAGGGCAGAACCGTACAGGAACAGACTGCCAGTATGGCGCCGGACACAGAAGCAACACTGTAAGACAAGAATTTATTGGCTTTGGCCCCGAAATATTTCATGACCGAGGCCTGGCTCACGAAAACGGAGATCGCCCCAGCGATAAAGAACGCAGGCACAAGACAAAGGATCACGTGCTCACGGGCGTACCATTTGACAAGGGCGAGGGCTTCGAATATCGCATTCGTGAAACGCAGATTTTCCACCGGTAGATAAAAACATGCCAGAAATCCCACTAAAACCCAAAGAAACTTTTTCCACTCTTTCATTTTTTCCCTTTCTTGATAATTTCACAACATCCACCTTCAATGCGGATAGCTTTGATATTGACCAAGGCATCGGTGATTTTACGACGCGCCGACGAAAGAATTCTCGACACGGTTGAGCGGGAAACTTTCATACGACTTGCGATCTCCTCCTGTTCAAGCCCTTCCAAATCACATAAGTGGGCAGCTTCAAACTCATCAAGCGTAAGACTCACCTTCTCAAGTCCCCGAAGGGGTTTGCACAGCGGCTTGAAGCACCGCTCACCCGGCACACATTTAACCCATCTGGTTTTCTTAGGCCGCATCGATCCCCCCTCTTCATTATGCACATATGTGCATAATATCCATGGCCAGCCGTTTTGTCAACGGCCCATTCGTATGATCGTTTACAATTTTCTTCGCAATAGCTTCCTCGCTTAATCCCCTCCCATACGAATTTCTTACACGGGTGGTCGCATCCCCAAACGCCTGTTGAACTCCTGCCACGGAAAACGTTTCCCTGGGCAGTCGGTATTAGCACCGGACACCTGACCGTGTCCCATGACATTTCTAAGGGGAATTTTATAGTAATGGCACAGCACATGGACCAGGGAAACAAGGGACTTCATCTGTTCGGCAGATACACTCTCCTCATTAAAATTGCCTACCAGACATATCCCAATCGCTCGGCAATTCATGGATGACGCCTTACAATGCCTGCCATCCTGCTGCTTCAGCCATCGCGGGGCGACCTCGATTTGCCCGTCGACTTTACCATGCGTACCGTTGTCGATCACAAAGTGATAGCCGACTCCCCCAGTGAATCCCCTTTTAAGATGATGACGATTAAATGTAAGTGAATCCCCTTTTTCCGTAGCGCTATGGTGAATAATAATAAACTTCCACTTTGAGTTCGGATATAACGGAATGACCGAGCGAAGCGGAGCAGCTTTAGGTATCAAAAGAGATTGTCCCATCGATACCGTTGAAGCATCTTTTAATTGATTGGCGTTGACAATGTCGCTCACCGGGACATCGTACATCTTGCTAATTCGCCAGAGCGTTTCTCCGGGGGCTACAATGTGCTTCACGTTCTGACGCATCACCGACATTGCGGCGGGTCGGGAGTGAATCGGCGCCGGAGCGCAGACCGGCATCCTGCTCGGGGCCGTTGTGCACGAATTAAAAATGATCGGAATAAATACCAGGAAAAGGAAAACGTATTTTTTCATCCGCTCTCAAAACTGTCCTGTCTTCAACATCACCAGCGTGCATCCCGTCACCGTGTGAATACCTGCTTTCTCGGCTTGCTGTTGCAAAATGGGGTTTTCGGCCCCGGGATTCAAAATAACCCGTTGGGGCCGGCATGCCAATATTTCAGAAATCATCGGCGTCGAAGAAGCGGCTATCTTCTTCAAAAGAAATGCCTAGAGGTTCAGCCGCATCCGCAAGATAATGATCGTCAAAGTGGTCCACGTCCAGACTCACCCCTCCCTTTTTGTAACTGCGAAATCCCACAGGCGTTCGTTACACAGTGAGGAAATCACGCCCGGCAGGCGGGGACGCAGGGCGCCCGCCTAGACCGTCAGATGCAAACGCGCACAAAAAAACGGGAAACCTTTCTAGGATTCCCGATTCAACTGAGTGTAACACCAAACCCGTCAAAAGTTAAGCCTATTCTCGTGGATGCGCCCGTCAGAAAATGGTTTCAGCAAAAGTTGCCCCCAGCCACCGACCCCTGGAGTCGCTCGCCGGTATCGGTATAACTTATTGATTGTAGGTGGCTTAAGCAGGGAGGAGCAGCGCTTAGTTCCCCTTGTGCCTCATAAGGTTCTTCAACTCTTCGAAGAAGGCCTCCTC
>JAMWDC010000326.1 GCA_023819025.1 Candidatus Omnitrophota bacterium
GTGCGTAAGATCGGAGATCGTTGCTACTTAGAGTGGGTGGGAGTGTTTACGAAATCAGTGAAGCAGAATTGATTACAATTCCATAGTCAGAACCTATCGGTTTGTCTTTAATTAAGCATTTGCTACGTCAAGCGGTTGGCATTATTGCCTGGATCCTTCAAATCGGCATCGACCATCAGTTTGACCAATTCCCGAAAGGTGACGCTCGGTTTCCAGCCAAGTTTTGTCCTCGCTTTGCTCGCATCACCGACTAGAATATCGACTTCTGCAGGGCGAAAATAGCGGGGATCCGTCTTGACATACTTCTTCCAGTCTAAACCCACATAACTGAAGGCTTCCTGCAAGAACTCCTTGACCGAATGAGATTCGCCCGTGGCAATGACATAATCCTCTGGTTTGTCCTGCTGGAGCATCAACCACATGGCTTGGACATAATCCTTGGCATAGCCCCAGTCGCGCTTGGCGTCAAGATTTCCAAGGTAAAGCTCTTTCTGGAGTCCCTTTTTGATATTGGCGACGGCTTTTGTAATTTTCCGTGTCACGAACGTCTCCCCGCGGCGAGGGGATTCGTGGTTGAAAAGGATTCCATTCGAGGCAAAAAGTCCGTAGCTTTCCCTGTAATTGACCGTTGCCCAATAAGCGAAAACTTTGGCACATCCATAAGGACTTCGGGGATAGAAGGGTGTTGTTTCTTTCTGGGGGATTTCTGTGGCCTTTCCGTACATCTCGCTGCTCGAGGCCTGATAAAATCGCACCCTCACGCGTGTCCGCCGGATGGCTTCGAGGATTCGGAGCGTGCCGATCGCCGTAACATCGGCCGTGTATTCCGGGATATCGAAACTGACCCGCACATGGCTTTGGGCGCCGAGGTTATAGACTTCATCGGGCTGGATTTGTTCCAGCAGGCGTTCCAAATTACTGGCATCATGCAGGTCGCCATAATGGAGGTAGAAACGTATTCCTCGTTCGTGGGGATCCCGATAAAGATATTCAATGCGGCCTGTGTTGAACGAACTCGAGCGCCGGATGATTCCGTGAACTTCGTATCCCTTTTCGAGCAAAAATTCTGCAAGGTAACTGCCGTCTTGACCAGTCACACCTGTGATCAAAGCCTTTTTCATGGTTTAACTCCTCTCTTTTCTCGCGCGCCACAAGGCCATCAGCTTGTAGATGGTGACGATTTTGATTTTATTGAGATGATGACAGAAAATCGGCCAAGTTGAACGTCCGGCGTATTTTTTTGCAACGTCGAGTTCTTCCAAGAACTGACGGTCAAATCCTGTGATGGATTTCGATGTGGGATACATGCGGAACTTGGCCAATTTCTTATCAATCAAACCAGGGGTAAACTGTTTCCCAAGCCTAAGCCAGAGATCATAATCCATGGCATAGTACAAAGATGGTTCAACACCGCCAACGTGCTGCAATGCGGCCCTTCGGAAGAAGGTTCCCATCTGGGAAATAAAATTTTCGGTTAATAGGGCGCGATAACTATAATGCCGCAACCGTTGAGCCTTATACCAACTGATGAGCTTTCTAATCTCGCGGCCCGTTTCGTCAACGATCGATACATGGCCAACGGCCCACATGGTATCAGGATGGGACGCAAAAAACTCGCCGACATGATACAACGCATCTGGAGCATACAGGTCATCGGCATTTAACCAGGCTAAGACTTCGCCTGCAGACATGGAGAAACCTTTGTTGATAGCATCGGCCTGTCCCTTGTCCGGTTCCGAAACCCAGCGAATGGAATCCTTTAAACCTTTTAGAATCTCAACTGTGCCATCGGTGCTGGCGCCGTCTACCACAATGAGTTCTAAGTTGGGATACTTTTGCGCCAGGACTGAGTCGATGGATTGGCGGATAAACTTTGCTTGGTTGTATGACGGCATGACAACAGAAATCATTGGGAATTTGTTAGTTGCAACATTCATGGGTCGCTTTTATTTTATCGGAAATTTCGAGTAAAAGTTTGCTTGAAATATTCATTCTCACCCGATATCCCGCAATGATGACACATGCGCTTTAGCCGTTCCTATAGATTATAGGTCAAAATACGCCAGAATATGCGTCCTTTTCGAGGGCCATCCACTTCCGCCGAAGAGGTTTATTGAAATGAAGCTCCAAGTCGAAAATACGAAAGGCAGAGGCTTTACTTACAGCATTTTTTCCGAAATGCCGATAAAATAAAAACATCCCATCAACTTGCATGACCGAGTAAACATAGGATGCGGAGGAGAAAATATGCTAGAAGGTAAAAGGATTCTCGTAACTGGGGGTACAGGTTCTTTTGGGAAGATGTTCACAAAGTATGTGCTGGCGCATTATAAGCCGGGACGTCTCATTATTTTTAGCCGGGACGAATTAAAGCAGTACATGATGCAAAGTGAATTTCCTGAATCAAAATTTCCCGCACTGCGTTTTTTTATCGGAGATATCCGGGATCGCCACCGGCTCTACCGGGCGTTCGAAAACGTCGATATCGTCGTTCATGCCGCGGCGTTGACACAGGTGCCCACCGCGGAA
>JAMWDC010000008.1:0-950 GCA_023819025.1 Candidatus Omnitrophota bacterium
AGACAAAGAAGAAAAACAAAACGACCAGAATGAGCCACGGTTTGACCGTCTGATAAAACTGACCCGCGGTATCCGGGTCGAGAACCGCCGGTTGGGCGGGAACGGCACCTTGACCCGAAGCAGGCGGTGCGGGAGGCGTTAAATCGTACATCCGAATTTCATTAGGGCCTTGGCGGACAAACACCTTTTTCGCCGTGACAAAAACATTGACGTTCCCCATCTTTCCTGAGTCCACATCCGTGGCTGTCATATCAAAGGTGATCAGTGGCCCAAGCGTGGGATGAGTCATGGTATAAGGGCTTGGCACATTTAACGAAATTCCCTCGGAACTGAAGGTGATCACAGGCATTTCCGCTTTCACCCAATCCATAAATTTGTCCATAAACGGAACGGCGAAGAAAATTAAACTCAGGAGAATGATTGCCGTCGCAATCCCGGCCAAGTACAAAAGGTAGAGGAATCCCCGATACAACGGAGAACGGACGACCAGCCGGTAAAAAGGAATGCTGAATAAGGCATACAGAGGTGCTGTGAGTGTATTCATCGGTCCTACTCCTTTATGATCCGGAGGATCTCGAGTCTGACTTTGCCCGCCGGAACTTGAATTTCGACTTTTTCCTGAGCCGCTTTCCCAAGAAGTCCCTTGCCAATGGGGGAAGTCACCGAGATCTTTCCTGTACTAATATCGGCCTCATCTTGTGATACCAAAGTGTAACGAAAAATATCTCCGCTGTCGAGATTTTTAACTTCGATCACAGCCCCGAGATAAACTTTGTCGCTGGGAATCTCCGAGGGATCCACCACCTTGGCCTGAGCCAATTTGGTTTCAAGCATTGCAATGCGGGACTCCAACTGCTGCTTGGCGTCTTTCGCGGTTTCATATTCCGCGTTCTCCCTTAGATCCCCGTGGGCACGCGCCTTTTCGAGCTGATTCGCGACCTCGCGCCGTT
>JAMWDC010000008.1:960-14888 GCA_023819025.1 Candidatus Omnitrophota bacterium
CTTCAAGAAATTAAGTTCCTCGACCAGTTTTTCATAACCTTCGCGTGTAAGAATAACTTTTTCAGGACCCATCATTGAACCTCCTCATCGCTCTCCGATATATCGATTGCATAGGGCTCGAGCTTGAATGATATCTTCCGTGCCCCGCACGAGTATCCTTCCGTTTTTAAAAACTGCAATCTCATAAGGCCCGGTTCGTAAACGCAGGAAATAATCATTGTATAGAATTTGGATGTCGCCGTTCAAATTTCGCCGAAGGATATCCAAGTCAATCGCTTTCTCTTGCTGTGGGTCAAGTTGAACTTCATTGCGACCGCACAGACTCACGGCCGCCATGCTCATTCTGGGATCCAGGTAGGGATAATCTCTATCGCGGCAGCCACTGCAGGGAGACGATTTTAAATGACGGACTGAAATGGATTGAAACTGACGGTTCCAGACATCGACCTTCCACAACTGTCTCTCCACAATCTCCCACCGATCAGCGAGAATTTTGATGGCTTCGGTGGCCTGAAAGGACGCAATCAAATGGGCCACGGGGGCTGCAACGCCAGCCTGATCACAGGTCTGAACAGCGATCAGATTGGGTGCCTGACCAAAGAGGCAGCGAAAGCATGGCCCCCGTCCCGGTGAAATCACGTAGGACATTCCCTCCATGCCGACCGCCCCGCCATAGATCCACGGAATCTTTTTCTTCAGCGCATAGTCATTGAAGAGGTAACGTGTCTCGAAATTGTCAGTGCCGTCGATAATTAAGTTAGTGTTTTTAAGAAGTCGGTCAATCGTGCGGACATTGAGATCCTCAATTTCGGCGTGAACACGGATTTCGGAGTTGGCTCGGGCAATCTTTTTCTCGGCCGCAACCGCTTTGGGCAAATCCCGCTCAAGATTTTCCTGATCCCAAGGTTCGACCGGTCGGCCGTTATGGGACGGTGCATAATCACGGTCAATAAGGAGAAGATCCCCGATCCCTGCCCTGGCGAGAAGATAGGCGGATAATAATCCTGACGTGCCGAGTCCGATCACAGCCACTTGAGACTCATCGAGCCGGCGCTGCCCCTCCCGGCCGATTTCCCTCAAGATACATTGTCTTTCGTAATGCGAAAATTTCTCCAAGCCCCGAAACTCCGCAGTTAGGGTTGCGCAAAATTGCCAAAGGGCCCCGCAACACCTCAGGCTCATTGGCAGCCCGTCCTTGGGGACAGACACCACGCTCTTCATTCAAGTATAGCATCTGAGGAATTGCGGAATGCTAAAGATGATTCTTTCGGATGCACAACGTTATCTCGGAGGGCTCTCAGAGAAATTCAGCCTCAGTCTTTACGAGTGCCTCTTCTCCGGGCACGGGGGTGCATAATATCTGCCCCTCCCCGAACCGGTAATGTATCTTATGCGTTGCTCCGGTTACTCTACCCCTTGATTTATGAGAGGGAAGGGGTGGATTGATACCCCAACCTGTCCTCCCCCTTCAGAAGACAGGGGTAGGGACTGGAACAATTCATTATCTTGTTAAATCAACGTATCCCGTCTGGATCTGTTGCAGAACAATTCGTTCAACCACCGATAGGGTCCCCGTTCGCGAAGGGCCCCTGCCATTTGCTGGTAGATCCCGATATTCTGCAACAGCCCCCTGTCCCCCCGGGACCGTTTCCCTAGTCAACGGTGGCGATTAAGATGGTATCAGGCTCTTGCGGCCAATAGATTTTTCTTTTTAAACAATTGATGGAGGTGTTGCCAGCCTATAATCGCATATCCGGATCTTCTCTGACCTTCATCACCTCCGTAAATCAAATATCCCCGCCTACTTTTCCCGGATATTTTTTGCCAGTAACGCAGATTCTTGGAATGGTCTCTGGTGACCGTTGCAACAGATTTTATTTCGACCGGCACTCATTCCCCTGCCTGATCGATGACGCAATCGATTTCATGACCGTTTTTATCCTGCCAAAAATAAAAATTATGCGGTAGCCCCCGGTGCCATCGATACTTCAAAAGCTCAGAAATGATTAACGTTTCAAAAAGCGCTCCTCTCAAAGGATGTGTTTTAACTTGTGTTTCTTTTTCTAAGTAATCGTTTATAAGTCTTTGTGGGTTTCGTCATCCTGAAAGCCCGGTGGGCTGAAGGATCTCCGCCTATCGGTGATTCTTCGCTCCGCTTAGCATGACGGGGTGGTTTTAAATACACAAAGACTTTTGAGCGATTACTTAGTTGTGCCGTGGATCATTCGTGGCATATTCTCTTGTGTCCAAATCTTCAAGTGAAACATAGGGTTTTTGAGGGAAAGTATGTTTAGCAAGGGTCGTCTTACCTGATTGGCGAGGTCCGGTGATAGCGACTACCGGAAATTTCTTAGCACTGCTCAATACCTTGCTTTGAAGGATTCTTTTAATCATGACAAAAAGACAGTATTAAAGGGTGGACAAATTGTCAATTCGATTTACAATTTGTCCATTTTGTATTTTATCGCAAAGGAGCAAGCGCAAGAGACATCGGTTGGGAAGACCGCGTTTACCGTCCTTGAAACTTTTTCGTTTTAAAACCTCGGGTACCTTATGAACAAACACTCTCCAGGTTGCCCTTTGCTAGGACACCTGCGATGTATTTGAGTACGCTTCATTTGACACTGCCGACTTGATACGAACTATCCACAAGACAGGGCTCGTAGCCGGCCTGAAGGATCATGGCTTCAAGCTCACGGCGGTCCAAGTTCACAAGCGTCTTGGAGCCTGCTTCATGGATGATTTTTTCGTCAAGATGGGTGCCGCCGACATCATCCACACCGAATGAGAGTGCCACTTGGGCAAGTTTCAACCCCGTAATGACCCAGTGCACTTTAAGATGCGGGATGTTATCCAGAAGAAGCCGGGAAACGGCGAACACTTTAAGATCCAAATAACCACCGGTCTTCACACACAGTGAAGGCGACATCTCGTGCGGATTGCAAGCCAGCGGAACAAAGGAACAAAAACCACGGGTTTCATCCTGCAATTCGCGCAGACGAAGGACATGGTCCACCCGGTCTCGGTTACTTTCAATGTGGCCGTAAAGCATCGTCGCATTCGTCCGAATCCCCAAGAGGTGAGCGATCCGGTGAATCTCAAGCCATGTCTCGGCTGGAATCTTATCCTTACAGATCTGACGCCGGATCTCGGACGCAAAAATTTCCGCACCCCCACCCGGTAATCCGTCTAGCCCCTCTTCTTTAAAAGCCATGAGCACATCCCGATAGGACATCCCGGATCGAAGCGCGATCCCGTCGATTTCCGATGCGGAGAGCGCCTTGATGTAAATCGTATCACTTAAGCGACGAATGGCCCGGAACATCCGGATAAAATAATCAAAGTTGAGCGTGGGATTCTGGCCTCCAACGATATGAACCTCGTTGATATCCCATTTCCGGATGGCCTCCCGGACCTTTTCTTCAATTTCTTCGATGGACAAAACATATCCCCCTGTTTCTCCCGGCCGGCGGGAAAAGGCACAGAACAGGCAATGATTCGAGCAAATGTTGGTGTAATTGATATGAAGGTTGACCGAATAAAAAACGCGGTTTCCGTTTAAACGGCGGCGGACCCTTTGGGCCAACGAGCCGAGCACGGGAAGATCATTCGACTGATAAAGCCGGATTCCGTCTTCAAAACTTAAACGCACACCGCATTCGACCTTCTCGCAGATATCCGTTAACGGTCCATAGTCCATAACATACCCTTCAGTACCGGTTCTCTGGGGGACGGGTATTGCTTAATCATCTCAATCTGATGCCTGTCCCTGGAAGAACTGGTACTGAGTGAAATTATTTCATTTTGGTTTTAACTTTTGGATCGCCGGCAGATTGTTTTACCGCGCTGATTTCTTTAAATAATTCCTCGACCAACTGATTTTCATCCACAGTCCGATGCTGTTTGCCGGCAACGTAAATCATTCCCTTTTGTTTGCCGCCGGTGATACCGAAATCGGATTCATGAGCCTCGCCCGGTCCGTTCACCAGACAGCCAAGCACGGAAATCGTACAGGGATCCTTGAGTTTCATGGCTCGGTTCTCGACTTCTTCGGCCAACTTAAAGATATCTACTTCAGCACGTCCGCAACCCGGGCAGGAGACGACCCGAACGCCTTGCCGAAGCCCCAACGCTTCGAGGATCATCCGGGCAACCTTGACTTCTTCGACCGGATCAGCGGTAAGAGAAACACGTAAGGTGTCCCCGATCCCCTCTTGAAGTAACGTGGCGATCCCGATCGCATTATAAATGCTGCCTCTCAACAACGTCCCGGCTTCCGTAACTCCCAGATGCAGTGGGCAATCGAAGACCCCGCTTGCCAGACGATAACTTGCGATCATCGTCATCACATCCGAGGCCTTCAATGAGATGACAATATCCCGGAAATCCTGCGCCTCAAGCAGAGCAACATGACGTTTGGCGCTTTCCACCAGTGCTTCCGGAGTACGACCGAACCTTTCCTCGATATTTTTTTCGAGCGAACCGCTGTTGACCCCGATCCGGATCGGAATGCGATATTGCTTGGCCTTTCCCACGACTTGAACGATTCTATCTTGCTCGCCGATATTGCCGGGATTCAGCCGGATTTTGTCCGCACCCTCCTCCAGGGCAATCAAGGCCAGCCGGTAATTGAAATGAATATCCGCAATCAGGGGAATCTTGATCCTGGATTTTATTTTTCCCACAGACCGGGCATCCGCTTCTGTTGGACACGCCACCCGGACTAATTCGCAACCTGCTTCGGCCAGCCGGTGAATTTGATCGACTGTAGCCGCAACATCATGGGTATGCGTTTTGGTCATGGATTGAATCCGAACCGGCGCACCGCCGCCCAGGGTGACATTTCCGATTCTAACTTGCCGTGTTTTTTTTCGTTCGGTCATCAATTTTTTTCTCCAATCCATGGGACAGTTTCATGGAACAGAACTTCGGCCCGCACATGGAACAGAAATCGACCCCTTTAAAATATTTATCGCCAAACGATTCATCGTGAAGGGACCGCGCGTGTTCAGGATCCAGCGATAATTCAAACTGTTTCTCCCAGTCAAAAAGGAATCGGGCACGTGAAATGGCATCGTCTCGATCACGCGCGCCGGTCCGATGTCGGGCAACGTCCGCGGCATGCGCCGCGATCTTGGAGGCAATCACCCCCTGCTTGACATCCTCAAGGGTCGGAAGTCCGAGATGCTCGCGCGGTGTCACGTAACAAATCATGGCGGCACCGTATTGGCCCGCGACCGCA
The DNA here is from genome assembly GCA_023819025.1 of Candidatus Omnitrophota bacterium. Classification (GTDB taxonomy): domain Bacteria; phylum Omnitrophota; class Omnitrophia; order Omnitrophales; family Aquincolibacteriaceae; genus JAMWDC01. The sequence goes on from JAMWDC010000008.1 coordinate 6,203, forward strand.
GCCCCAATGGCTGAAGTGATGTGATCATACCCAGGTGCCACATCGGTCACAAGCGGTCCCAGGACATAAAAGGGTGCCCCGTGACAAATTTCGATTTGTTTTTGAACGTTCATGGGAATTTGGTCCAAAGGTACATGGCCTGGGCCTTCCACCATCACCTGAACATCCTCGGCCCAAGCTTTCAGCGTTAATTCCCCCAAGGTCTTAAGCTCGGCAAATTGGGCCTCATCGCTCGCGTCCGCCAGACAGCCGGGCCGGAGACCGTCTCCCAGGCTGATCGTCACATCGTATTTCTGGCAGATCGCAAGTAAACGGTCAAATTGTTCATACAGGAAATTTTGTTTACGATGCGCCAGACACCATTGGGCCAGTATGGCCCCGCCGCGGCTGACAATTCCAGTGGTCCGATTTTTGACAAGGGGCAAATGCTCAAGAAGAACTCCGGCATGAAGGGTCATATAATCAACACCCTGCTGGGCCTGATGTTCGATTACCTGAAACATCAAATCTGGCGTCAGATCCTCGGGATGGCCCTCCACTTCTTCGAGGGCCTGATAGATCGGAACCGTTCCCACAGGCGCAGGACTTGCTTCAATCATGGCCTGACGTGTTTCGTTCAGGTCACTCCCGGTGGACAAATCCATCACGGTATCCGCGCCGAATTTCAGGGCGGTCCTGAGCTTTTTAAGTTCCGTAGCCATGTCGGAGCTCAAGGCCGAGTTTCCGATATTCGCATTAATCTTACACCGAACGTCGATTCCGATCGCGATCGGTTCAAGATTTAAGTGGCGAATATTCGCTGGGATGATCATCCGGCCGGAAGCGACTTCAGCCCGAATATATTCCGGACATAAGTTCTCGCGTGAAGCGACATATTTCATTTCTTCCGTGAGGATTCCCTGACGGGCATAATACATTTGACTTCGGTTGGGATCACCCTGTCTGGACCGAATCCAAGATTCCCTTAAACTCATAAAATTTTTTATCCTTATTAAAGTTGTGACGGAATTTTTGTGAACTCATATAAATCAAGATCCGGCTGCCATCCCACAGCTCAATGTCAGGCGAGGCAGCGTGCAAAGGATCGCTGAAGTAATTCCTTTATCTGTCACGAGATTGCTTCGCCCTTCCGTCTTTGGCGGGATCGCTCGCAATGATGATCACTTGAATCCTTAACAGGATCCTAACCTTTAAAGTTTCGCAAAAAACCTATCTCGCCCTTCCTGGATTGCCATTCCTCTAACTCTTTGGGGAAAAATTGAACCCGCATCGTCTTATAATTTTTCTCCACGACAAGAACCGTCCCCGGCCAACTTCCTGTCTGATCCTGAATTTTTTCCATGATCGAATCACCTTCACGGCGATGGGCCGCCATGGCATGGAGAGAATACGGAAATTCGGCACAACTTTGACTTCTGAAACAGAAGAAGATTTCCGGGATCAAAGCCATCTTTTGACCGACCGAATCAAGTCTCTCTTCCGGAACCCTGAAGATGACATGGTCATAGTTGCCAGATTGCTCTAAACTCCAGTAATCGGGAAAGATACCGAAACGCCGCAGATAACCCCTGCTCGTCAAAGATTGAATCATCTTGTAAAAATCATGTTCTGTAATCCCCAACGTTCGAGCCATCTGAAGATAGGGCATGTCCACTAACGGCAGATCCTGGCCCAGAATCCGGATGACTTCGATTTCCAATGCGGACAACCCCTTTGCCAGCTGCGTCCTGCCACGCCCCAAGGCCAGAGAATATAGAAAATTATCCCCCCCTTCGCTTTTAAAAACCTGAACCACCGGCTGAATCACAGCTTGCTCGATTCCTGTCAATTCCTGAAGCCACCCGACATGCTCGTTTAAGGAATCCTGTCCGGGCAACGCCAAGAGGAACCAAAGATTAAAATCAAACCGGCACGAGTAATTTCTCACGACGCCCGGATGCCGGTTGACGATCCCTGCTACATGATCCATCCGAGATTCAGGAACGCGCATCGCCACAAGCGCGCTTTGATACCCCAACTTCTTTCCGTCAAAAAGGGCGGTCAACTGACGAAATACCTTGGCATCCTTGAGTCGTAGGATCCTCAGGATTGTCTCAGCACCATCGATCCCAATTTGTCCACCAAGGACCTCAAAGGGCTTTGAAACAAACGGCAGTCCCCGCTCAAGATAAGTCACTAAGAGCCGGTCGGTATCATCCATGACAAATGATTAGATTTGAGGCTGATCCGGAAAGTATCCCAAGACTTGAAACGGATTCATGATACATCAGGACCACAAATTTGTCTAGGCAAGGGGTAGTTGGTTGTTCAATCTTCGGGGTAATCAATTACGCCGCTATACCGAAGGGATCGGTCAGCCTTCCTGCTGGCGGCGTTCGCGGATATGATGCCGCACATCAATGCCGCGTTTGAGGTAAATGACGTCTTCGGCGATGTTTGTGGCAAGATCCGCAATCCGTTCCAGATTGTGAGAGACCATGATCAAACTGAGGCCGATTCGTATATCCTGCGGACGGCTTTCGAGAACCTTTTGAACGTCGTCATAAATTTTATCGTTGAGATCATCAATCGTATCGTCCTGCTCCAAGATGGCCTGGGCTTTTACTGGATCCCTTTCAATAAAAGCACCCAGAGCATCACGAACCATCTGCCTCACAATCTCGGACATTTTCGGGAGATCCTGATAAGGCTTCAAAGGCTCCCTTTCATTAAGAATGATTGCCCGTTCAGCAATGTTAACGGCCTGATCTCCCATTCGTTCCAAATCGTTGGTGATTTTCAATGCCATAGTCACAAGGCGCAAATCACCGGCGGCCGGCTGAAAAAGGGCCATTAACTCATGGCTCAGCTCATCGACCTCGATCTCATAGAGATTAATCTCCTGATCTCCCTTAATCACCCCGTGAGCTTTCTTGGAATCTCTTTGAAAAAGGGCATCTGAGGCGTTACGCACGGCCTCTTCCACCAAGAGCCCCATCTTGTAGAGTTTGTCATTTAACTTTTTTAGTTCATCATCAAAATGGCGTTTCATAGTAACCTCTCTTTGGGAATTTACCCGAATTTCCCCGTAATGTAATCTTCCGTTTCTTTTTTGGAGGGTGCCGTAAAAATTTTCTGGGTCGCACCCATTTCTATTAACTTTCCAAGGTAAAAATAAGCCGTTTCGTCGCTGACGCGCGCCGCCTGCGACATATTGTGAGTCACGATCACAATCGTATAGTCTTTTTTCAGAAAACGGATCAATTCCTCGATCCGCTGCGTAGCCACAGGATCCAAGGCAGAACAAGGCTCGTCCATAAGAATAATATCCGGTCGAACCGCAATTGCACGCGCGATGCAAAGTCGTTGTTGTTGTTCGCCGGAAAGGTTGAGCGCAAAGCCGCCTAAACGATCGCGCAGTTCCTCCCAGAGACCGACTTCCTCAAGGCTCTTTTGAACCCTTTCCATCCTCTCGGCCGGACTCGAATGAAAATGCAGCCTTAAGCCGAAGGCCACGTTCTCAAAGATCGAAAGCGGAAAAGGATTGGGCCGTTGAAAAACCATTCCAACTTTTCTCCGAAGTGCCACAAGATCCACATGATCTCCATAAACGGGCGCCTCGTCGACGAAGATTTGACCTTCGACCCTTACTTTTTCGATCAGATCATTCATCCGGTTAATCGCACGAAGCAAAGTAGATTTTCCGCACCCGGAAGGTCCGATGACCGCGGTGACTCGCCTCTCGCAGATCTCGAGGTTGACGTCACTTAATGCGCGGAATTGGTCGTAATAAAGATTGAAATTTTCAATACGAATGGCGGTTTTCATTCTAACCGAATCGTCCTGTGACATAATCATCCGTCCGTTGATCACGGGGGGCCGTGAAAATTTTCTCCGTCCTGTCGATCTCGATAAGCTCCCCCATCAAGAAAAAAGCCGTCCGATCGCTGACGCGCGCTGCTTGTTTGGTATTGTTCGTGACAAGGATCTGGGTGTATTGATTTTTGAGCTGTCTCATCGCTTCTTCGACCTTGGTCGTTGAAACCGGGTCCAGACCGCTACAGGGTTCGTCATACAGAATCACCTCCGGCTCTATGGCCAGAGTGCGGGCAATGCAAAGCCTCTGCTGCTGACCGCCGGATAGTTTCATAGCCGGAAGGTTGAGACGATCCTTGACTTCTTCCCAGAGAAAGGCGGCCTCTAGACTTTGACGAACGATTGGATCAAGCTCCGATTTCTTTTTGACGCCGTGGAGACGCGGACCGTAGGCAATATTGTCGTAAATAGACAACGGGAGTGAAACAGGAAGGGCAAAGATCATTCCCATGACCCTCCGAAGATCATCGGAGGAATATTTCTTATAGATATTTCTCCCGTCAAGTAAAATTTCCCCTTGCATCCGAAAACCTTCATTGCGTTCATTCAGGCGGTTGAGAGTCCTTAAAAGAGAGGTCTTGCCGCTATTGGCCGGACCGATGACCGCAAGAATTTCCTTTTCCTCAACATCGAGGTTTACTCCCTTCAAGACCTCGAGAGAACCGTAAAAGACAGAAAGATTTCGAATCTCGATTTTTATCTTGGCCTTGTCTACCATAATTTCCTCTTGCGGAAATGAGTCCGGATCAAAACCGCGACGACGTTCATCACAAGAACCATAGAAATCAATACCAGTGCGGTGCCATACTGAATGCCGGGTTTAATATTCGGAACCTGGGTTGAGATCACGTAGAGGTGATACGGCAATGCCATGCATTGATCAAAAATCGAAGTCGGCAGGCTTGGAAGATAAAAGGCCGCAACCGTAAAAAGGATCGGAGCCGTCTCGCCCGCCGCACGGCTTAAGGCAAGAATCGTCCCGGTCATGATTCCGGGCAAGGCATTCGGAAGTACGACGCGGCGGACCGTCTGCCATCGAGTAGCCCCAAGCGCCAGGCTTGCTTCGCGGAACGATTGAGGAATCGAATTCAGGGCCTCGCGGGAGGCCGTAATGATCACGGGCAAGCTCATGATCGTCAAGGTCAAGGACCCGGCGATGATCGATGTCCCAAAATTTAAGAAACTCACAAAAAGTCCCAAACCGAAAAGCCCGTAAACCACCGAAGGGACGCCTGCCAGATTGATGATCGCAATATCGATCAGCCGAGTCAACCAATTATCCCGGGCATATTCGGAAAGATAAACCGCAGCCAAAATCCCTACCGGCAAGGCAAAACACAAAGTCCCGAAGACAAGATAAACCGTCCCGACGATGGCGGGGAAAATTCCGCCCGCACGCATGCCGAGTCGGGGCGGCTGGGTCAGAAATTCCCAACTGAGCGTCCCGGCACCGTTCGTCAAAATCATCACGGTAATTAGCATGACCGGGATAACGATGACCAAGGTAGCAACCAACAGGAGAAAGAAAACAATTTTTTCGGTCATCTTCGGATTCAATCGGATCATTTCCTCTGGCTCCGGACAAGAAAACTCGCAGTCACATTAATCAGAAACGTAATGATAAAAAGCACAATCCCGATGGCAAAAAGCGCAAAATAATGGTTTCCGCCCTGCACGGCTTCTCCCATTTCAGCGGCAATCGTGGCCGTCATAGTCCGTACGGGTTGCGTCAAACCAGTTGGAATCCTCGCAGCATTTCCCGTGATCATCAATACCGCCATGGTTTCACCAATCACACGCCCGATGCCAAGCATGATTGCCGCCAGCATACCCGAGGCTGAGGCCGGCAACAATACCCGCCGGATCATTTCCCAACGCGTGGCCCCAAGTGCCAGTGCGCCTTCACGGTAACTTTTCGGGACCGCAGTAAAGGCATCTTCCATCATGCTGACAATCGTCGGCATGGCCATGAAGGCAAGCATGATCGAGCCCGACAAGGCCGTGAGGCCTGTGGGGAGATGAAAAAGTTTTTTAACGAGCGGCGCGAGCGTCACTAAGCCAATGAATCCTAAAACAATACTTGGAATCGCCGCCAAAAATTCGACCGTGGCTTTGAGAATCTCGCGGAGCCATCGAGGCGCAATTTCGGCAATATAGATAGCAGAACCGATCCCGAGAGGCACGGCGATTAAAATCGCCCCCAATGTGACGGCCACGGAGCCCAAGAGAAGTGGAACGATTCCGAACTGAGGAGGACTCGAGATGGGATACCACTTCGTCCCGAACAGAAATGAAAATATTGAATAGGTCCTAAAAAGAGAAAAACCTTCTTTGATCAGAAAAAGGAAAATCAAAAAAACAAAGACAATGGAAAGGATGCCGGCAAGAAAAATAGCCTTTTCAATAACAAATTCAAAAATCCGATTCAGATATGCGCGTGAAGATTTCATCTCCGAGAACCATGCATAATTACTTTTCTACCCCTTGGAGAATTTCTTCTCTCTGCCCGAGGGTGTATCCTGAGTGAAGCATCCGCCAAGATACGTGACGGATCCGCCGCGCCTTGTGACGGAAAGGATCTTGCAGAATCCTTCTTCCGCCGACGGCGGGATCCGGATGAGGGAATCGGAAAACTCTTAGCCCCCTCACTTTTCTAAGGGAACAAAATCCAAGGCTTTGACGATCTCCTGCCCTGCGGGGCTTAGGACAAAATCAATAAAACTTTTGATATCGCCTTGAGACTCCCCGAGCGTCAGAAACAGAAGCGGCCTGGCAATCGGATATTCGCCTGCCTGAATGGCATCAAGGGTGGGCAATAAATAAGGTCCGTTGTGGTCCCGGGCGACTCTGATCGTTTTAATTCGGTTCGTCACATAACCCACGCCCACATAACCAATGGCCGCTTCGCTCGTTTCGACTTCTTGCACAATGGACTGGCTCGAAGGCATCATTAAAGCCGTCTGAGCAAACTCCTCAGTCCCTTTGGCGTTGCCGCCCCGCAAAACATGCTCTAAAAAGAAAACGTGAGTCCCCGAATTTCTTTCGCGGGACAAAACCAAAATGGGTAGATCATTCCCTCCGATTTCGTTCCAATTTTGGATCGTGCCAGTAAAAATATCAGCCAATTGTTTGACCGTAAGCTCGGAGACCGGATTGGCCGTATGGACAACCACGGCAATCCCGTCCCACGCTACAGGCGTTTCCATAATTATTTTATTGGCGGCTTTTGCGGATTCTTGCTCTTCCTGGGATAAATCACGCGAGGACTGGGCAATATCGCAGGTTCCAGCCAGAATCGCGGCAATCCCTGTACCGGAACCGCCTCCGGTCACGGCCAGGTGAACCGTTGGGTGAAGACGCATAAACTCCTCAGCCCAGGCTTGTCCGAGATTGACCATCGTATCGGAGCCTTTGATTTGAAGGGTCTGGCATTTATGTTTTGCGGAACTCCTGGCCTGAATCTGAGCAGGACAAAAAATCAATGCCCAAAGTGTCAATCCCAGAATCAAAGCCCACACAAAAAAAACCGGTTGCTTCTGCATTCGTTCCATCCTTACGTCCTCAAATTGGATAGGTTCGCTTGCGGATATTAGAAAGAATTCATCTAAAATGCAAGAAAAGTCTTCGGGTTAACCTTTGATCACGCCCATGGGGCGCATCCGCACGACCTTGCGGGCCAGACACGCTTCATGGACCACATGGACCACGTCATTGACGTCTTTATAGGCCTCCGGCTGTTCTTCGGCTACGCCCTTATGACCCCGGCCGATTACGATAATTCCCTGCTGTTCCAATTCCTTCTCGATGGATCGTCCGCGGGCAGCTTTCACGGCCGCGGTCCGGGATAACGCACGCCCTGCACCATGACAGGTAGTCGCAAAGCTCTCCTCCATGGCCTGGGCCGTTCCGATCAAAAGATAAGAATTTCTTCCCATGTCCCCTGGAATAATCACTGGCTGCCCAATATCGCGGTAATCTTGGGGCAGCTCCGGGTGGCCGGGCCCAAAGGCGCGGGTGGCACCTTTACGGTGGATGCAAAGCCATTTCTCTTTGCCGTTGACCTTGTAGCGCTCGAATTTGGCAATGTTATGCGCCACGTCATAAATCAAGCTCATACCAAGATCGTCTGCACTGCGGCCGAAAAACCGTTCGAACACATTTCGGGTTAACACCATCAGACATTGCCGATTCGCCCAAGCATAATTCGCTGCGGCGCGCATGGCCCCCAGATATTGCTGGCCTTCCTCTGACCGGACAGGTGCGCAGGCAAGCTGTGGATCGGGAATCGAAATTTTATATTTCGTCAGCGCTCGGCGGGTCAGTTCTAGTGCATCTTCGCAAATCTGGTAACCGAAACCGCGCGAACCCGAATGGATCATCACGGTCACCTGCCCTAACTTAAGGCCGAACCGTGCCGCAATGTCCGGATCCAAAACCTGATCGATCACCTGAACTTCGAGAAAATGATTTCCGGAACCGAGCGTTCCGAGTTGATCGTGTCCCCGTTCATAAGCGCGGGACGAGACGGCATCCGGATTCGCATCTTCCAGACCGCCGAACGCTTCGGTATGTTCCAGATCTTCACGAAGTCCGTACCCATTTCCCACAGCCCAAGATGCCCCTTTCTGTACAACTCTCCGCATCTCGCTTTTGGAAATGCTGATCTGGCCGGATTGTCCGACGCCGCAAGGAATATGATTGAATAGCTGCTGGATCAGCTCGCGCAATCTCGGCCGAACTTCTTTTTCCATTAAATGAGTCTTAAGCAAACGAACGCCGCAATTGATATCATAGCCCACACCGCCGGGCGAAAAAACGCCGCCATCTTCGG
>JAMWDC010000327.1 GCA_023819025.1 Candidatus Omnitrophota bacterium
GATCTGGATCCGCTTCAATCTGGATTTCTTCGTTTGAAAATCGAGTCTCGATTTTCAATCTCTTATCTTTCGACCAGGTCTCCACGGTAGACGCCACATGCATAACAAGCTGTTTGACCGGAACCATCTTGGGCCGCAGGGGCATCTTGCCCGCCTCCAGTTTTGAGATATCCAAGAGGTCATTGATCAACCGGGACAGGCGTTCAATATTCCGGTTCGCAATGTTGAGAAAATTTTCCTGTTTCGGATTGATCTCGCCGGCATCCTTGGAAAGCATCAAGGCCAAGGATTTCTGAATCGCAACAAGAGGGGTGCGGAGTTCATGAGAGACATTGGCCACAAATTTATTCTTCAGTTCCGTCAGTTCTCTTTCCCGAGTCACATCGCTTAAAACCGATACCATTCCCACGGTCTGGCCGTCTTCATTTTCAATCACAGCGGTACTTGCCTGAAGAACTTTTTTGGTATCATCATTCAAGCTGACGACCTCGACCTGTTTGGGCATATTTTCAGGATCCCGTAAGCTCCCTGCGGTCAGGGTCACCATGTGTTCTGATTTGAGGCCGTCTGTGACGGATTTCCCTAGTTTTTCCGTTTGCTTCATTCCGAGCAATCGTTCGGCTGCCGGATTCATCAAGACCACTTTGCCGTCCTTATCCACGACCAGCAATCCTTCGGCAAGGTTACGAATCACCATATCGATCCGTTCCTTCTGATCCCGAATCATCCTTTTTTCCCTTTCCAAACGCGTCACTGTTTCCTGGATCCGATTCTGAAGTTCCTCTTCAAAACGTTCCGATTTCCGCCTTAATCCCTCAAGTTCATCCGCATCGATCGATACCTTCCTTTTCTTTTTCCCCTCAGACTCCTCAATTTTGACGAAAAGGCCGTCCACCCGAGCGCTGCTCATGCCCAACCGAGTTAATTCCTCTTTGATGCTCGGCGTCAGGCGCCGCCGCACATCTGTATCCTTTAATATCTTGGCTGCCAGTTTGTGCAGCTTTTTGTCATCCTTGGGATTTCCCTGATAAGTCCGGGAGATCATTTGGATCCTAAGTTCATCTGTCCCTTCCTCAAAAATCTGAGGTATTTTTTTCTTAATCCCCTCGATTTCCTCACCTCCGCCTAGCCGATGCAAGGCCTTCTCCAGTTCCTTGGCAAATTTATCTAAGGCGCGGGTGATATCTTTGCCTTGCTCGACCAGAAAAGAAAGCAGACTGTCAATTAAAAACTTGACGATTTTCCGAATCAATTGTTCTAACTGGTTTACGTCATCCACGCTCTCAATCGCCAACCGGGCCATCTCCTCAGGTTCTTTCTCAAGCTGGACAACAATCTGCTGCGAATCAATATCAACCGGTGGGCTTGCCTCCTGAACGATCTCCGGATCCTGCCGGAGCCGCCGGATCACTTCCGCAATACTGGTTACGGGTGCACGCTTCGTGGCCGTCAGATCCCCGCCTTCCCCCGCGCCCTCGGGACCTGACTGCCCTCGCTCCTCCTCGGAGATAACAATCTGACCGTCTTCCACCAATTTAAATTTTCCAGTAATCAGATGAACATGCTCGAACTGGGCCGTTTCAAAAGCCTTCTTGAAACCACCCTTTTCTTCGAGTGTTTTGCTTCGAGAAGCCATTAGATTTAAAAACAGGGCTAATTCTTGCAAATCAATACCCTTCGAAATCGTCAGGCCGTCAATTCCCAAACGTTCCAATTCTTTGGCCAAATCCACGGACGCGGCCTCTCTTTCACTCACAATTTGGCCGTCCACGATCAACCGGCGGTGCATCGCCCCCAAGCTGACCTTTTCCTTGTTTCCAAAATAATGTTCCACGGCCCGCTCGAAATCCTTAAGGGATCCTTGCGTGATCGGGTGTTTTTCCGAATAAAGGCGGAATTGTTTGAGGACAAAAGAAAAGGCTTTGATCAAATCAATGTATTCTTCTTTCGCTTCTTTCATTGAATTTGAGATTCCGGGCGAAGGGCATGCATGTGAGGTTCGCGTGATTTATTTTGCCAGATTTTTTTCAATGCTCGACAACAGCGCGTCCATATTCACGGACTTGACGACATAATCCTGAACGCCTTCCAGTTGGAACATATCTTTCATCGGTTCATAGGAGGTAAGAACGATGACTGGGATTTGTTTACTCTCAGGATCTTTCTTAAGATGCCGAACGAAGGTGTAGCCGTCCACTTTGGGCATTTTAATATCGAGAATGATCAACCCCGGCTTTTGTGCCTTAATTTTTTCCAGCCCCTCTTCGCCGTTGAGGGCAACAGTCACGTCGTAACCGTGCTTTTTTAAATCAAACTCTAAAAGTTGGACAAAATCTTGGTCATCGTCAACGATTAAAATCTTGCCTTTGGGCATGGGGGCACCCTCCGTATTCATGTGTGACTATTCCGATGTTAAAATCAAATTTATTTCAAAAAAATCCGCACTATAAAATCGATCTTCAAAAAGTCTTTTAAACGCTGGCCGTAAAATCGCGGCCCATTCCTCCAGCT
>JAMWDC010000009.1 GCA_023819025.1 Candidatus Omnitrophota bacterium
TACGCGGGACTGGGCCAACTTCAGATCCTCGGGGAAACGGAAACGGGTGCCGCTGATGCGCCATAAAAATGCACTTAATGCATCGGCATCTGAATAATCCACCACTGCCAAGCGGGTCTGGAAAGATTTTTCCAAGCGATCGGATGGGCCGGCTAGGGCTGTGCCGGAAACAAATGACAGGTCAGCTAAAAAAAAAAGAAAATGTAACGATCAACACCCGACACAGGATCTGCATTTTATTTCGACGTTCTCATTTGATCGAGGCCCGAGCGTAGGTTTTTCAGAGCGTCCTCGATCCGTTTCATCCGATCATCACCGCCGGATTCTTTGACGATCGACAAGGCTTGAGTAATGCCACGTTTTAAATCGCCCACGCGGACATCCATGGCCTCGAGAAACAAATTCATCTGATGATTGAGATCGTGAAGCTCGTCGGTGCGCCGGAGTTTGACCCGTTGGATAAAATCGCCGTCCTTGGCGGCCTCTAAGGTCTTTTCAAACCGGTAGAGCGCCCCGCCGATCCGGTGGGAAAGATACATAAAAACAAAGACCCCCATGATGGCCACCGCCGCACCCACCAGGGACACGATCACCACGAAATCAGTCAGAAAGAAGCTTCCGGTGTTCTGGATAGTAAACTCGGTACCCCGGTAAGCCGCTGTCAGGGTCCCCTTGGAGACATACATAAAAAGGGCATAAATCATCAGACCTTCCAGAAGCAAAAGGCCCACAAATTTGAGAAAGAAATTCGCCTGAAACTTCTTTTTGACAAAATAATTCCGCCGCCGGCTTTTGGGTTTCGCCATGTTAGAGTTTCATCCTTTGAAGATTCTCCCGATGGACCTCGATGCGGGATCCGGTCCGAAGATCATCAAGCCACTTTTTAAGTGCCTGCTGCCTAGCCAATGCGGTCGCTTTCTTCCGGATCTCGTCTTTTAATTCCTCGTAGGGCGCTACTGCCGTTTGAGATTTTTCTTTTAAGTAAACCAGATAATATTCGCCGTCATCCTCGAGGATTCGTTTGTCGCCTTGAGCAAGCGTAAAGGCCTTTGCGAGCACCGATAGAGCAACATCTTCGTAGGTCAGCGGGCCCATCTCCTGATCCCATTTCACTTCGTCAACCGGAAGTTCGGCGAGTTTTTTCACGAGATCCGCATCTTTCCTTTTAACGACATCTAGAGTCAACCGATAAGACATGTTTTCATAATAACGTTTCATGTCGTCTTCGGTCACAGGGTCGGGCTCCGGCTGTTGTTTTTCCTTAAACTGGATCAGATCCCGGATCAAAGTCTGCTCCCAATAGAGTTTGATGGAGTGAATAAACCGCTCTTGTTCATCGAGACGGTTCTTTTTAGCCTCCTGAATCAGGAGGCGTTTATCGATCATCGTCTGAAGGAAATCTTCGAGCTGAGTGGGAGTGGCCAGGAAATGAGGATCCTGTGCGGATTTTACGGCCAGCTCCTTTTCAAGGTCCTGGGCATAGATGGGTTCACCGTTTACGGCAGCGATGATATCTCCGGCCGGAATTCTTTTTTTTGTACATCCTGCAAACAGAATGAACACCGCAAGAAAAAAAACGGGGGAAAACTTAATGATCCTCATCCGCTTCTTTATACGGCTTCTCCGCCGCCCCCTCTATCGCCCCATACGCCCGAGGCAATCCCTTGAAAGGTACCGGAAGTTTCACCGGTCTGAGCATAATTGCCTGCTGCTTGACCGAGGATATCGTTTCCGTTCACCGAACCGGTCACATTCGCATTCCACAAACCGTTCGACCAATTGAAACCATTCAGTTGCACCTGGTCAGCCCCGTTGATAAATTGCATGGCCCAATCATTGCTCTCGAGCCCGTTCCAAACGCCGTCATGGATAAGTGCCGCCCATATCCCTTCTTGGGCCGTTTGAGAAATGGCATACAGGTTCATATCCATCTGCGCTGTGAGAGTGCCTCCCGCGTTAAACCCGCCGGAGCCCGTTACGTCTGTGATATTAACGACCTCGGTAATCGGAAGGTTGATCAGATTCGCAACCGCAAAAACGCTCGTGGTCACTTCGGCAAGATCCGTAAGATCGACAAGTTCCTCAACCTCGACCCACTCTCCGGCTCCGACAGCCTGCCATTCTTCCCCTTCAATTTCAAAGCTGCCTTCTTTAAAGCTACCTTCGACTTGCCCGGTCATCGTGCCTATATCCATATTAATACCGGCGTGGCCTTCTTCGTCGAATTCGGGTCCTCCGATCCAAACCCCTTTGACATCTCCGGTAAAATTTCCTTCGGTCCAATCATCGCCTTCGGCAAGACCCAAGATATACGGCCCATCCCATAACGGTCCGTCCTCGCCGTCATATCCGACAAACGGAATACTCCATTCCGGCGAAGATACTTGCTGATAAATCCCGTAAATCCCGGCCGCGATGGTCCCCCACACACCCCAATCATTCCCATCTAAATTTTCATAATCGATGGACCTTACGGTCCATGTCGAGGAAATCCATCCGCCGTCTTCAAATCCACCGTGCTGTCCGACCATTTCAAGTTCGCTTGATCTCACATAATCTGAAAAGTCTTCCGGATCAATGCCCGTCTCGTCTTTGACCACCGCAGTTAACGTTCCTTCAAGCATCCACATACCGATTGCATCATAATATGAACCGGTAAAATCACCGAACAAACGACCAACGTTTCCGAGGGGATCGATATAAATTCCTACCAGAAAACTGCCTATCTCGCCGTCGACCCATTGAGAAGCCACCCCTCCATAAAACGCGCCTCCATCCATAGTCGTCCATTTTTCCGAAGGATAGTTATAGCTCATTGCTGGTGTAAACCATAGATATGGTTCCGTTCCTTTCATGATCTCATGGCTGCCAATCGCCACAAATTCCGAAGGCGCAGTCCACGGAGAATTCACGCCGGCCACGAGTCCAACACCCGTGTTGCCGGCATTTTCAAGATTCCCGCCATCGTTATAATAGAGCGATTGATTCGCACCCTCACAAAAGGGATCACCAATGATTCCGCTGAAGGCAATATCTTCGCGCGTCTCATAGCCGACACAAACACCGGCCCAGGTACCCGCATTCCCTTCCGTAGCTTCATACGTCCCATAGACATCCCCATAGGTCCGGAGTATATCTCCTGAGGCTAAACGAATCGCTGTGCCACCGCCGGAACCTTGCATCAGACCGTTTTCCCAATTTCCCTTAAAAACATCCAACACGGCAAATCCGTCATACTGATAGGCATTCCAGATAGTCCACTGAGTACCGTTCTGAGGATTGAAGTAGGAATTTCCCCCATACTCGCCGAATCTCAGTTCCATCACATTGCCATAAGCTTCCTCGAGATCTCCCACGGAGTAATTGGTTCCGGAATAAGGCCCGCCGATGATCGAACCGCCGTCCTCATTGAAAATACCGAACAGGCTGCTTTCCTCTTCCTCGAAATACCTCGGATAAATTGTGTCGAGGAACGATTCCGGCCCAAGTTCTAAGATGGGTCCTATCGCGAACGGCTGTAGTGTCCCTCCGGCCGTTGCCATTTGAATGTCCGGATAGAAATTACCGGATGCGTCACCGATAAGAAAACCGGCATTCCTGTCCGGATCCATATAAAGGGCATAGATCGAACCGTCCAATAAGCCGTCATGAATCAGTCCGCCGGTGACTCCGAAAAATGCACCGCCGTCCATAGTGGTTGAAAGCTTAACCTCATATTCATCGGACTGGTCATAACTTGCACTTTCGATTGTGGTATTCCACACGCCGGCAAAAGCCGGGTTTTCTGGAACTTGGAATTCTCCGATCATAAGATAATCCGCCGGAGCATTCCAGGGGGAAGATGCGCCGCCGATCAGACCGAAATCCGATCCGGCCCAGACAAGGGTACCGTTGTCATTCTCATAAATCGTTTCGCCTTCCTCACTCCAGAATCCCGAAAAAGTCATGGGCTCGACGGTTGCCGCAGCAATCGCCGTACCGACCCAAGTCCCGGTTCCTTCTTCGCCTTCTTCGTAGATTCCATAAAAATCGCCGGAAACATTTTCAAGGCGCCCGTAATCAAGATCGATCGCTTGCCCGCTCACCTGGCCCCGGATGATTTCATTTTCCCAAGACCCGTCAATCCAAAGCAGTTGAGCAAAGTCATTATAGACTTCCCGTATCCCGCCGGTCCATTGAGTTTCGTTTTCGGGATTCGAATAGGTATTGTTCTTTCCGAATCTGACAGTGCCCAGGTTCCAGAGGGCATCTTCATAGTTCCCGATCGAGTAGTTCTCACCCTCGTCGCTCCCAGCCACAACCGAGCCGCTGCCCGCACCGAAACTCCCAAAAAACGCGCTGCCGTCTTCTTCCACAAACGGATCGATCACAATCACATCCAGAAGATCTTCCGGATCAAGTTCCGGCATTTCACCGAATTTTTCCGCCGTCAACGTACCTTCCATACTCCACATCCCGATCAAATCATAAAAATCACCGGAGATCGTACCCTTCAGGATACCGACATTGTGATCCGGATCCATGTAGAGAGCATAAAGAGATCCTTCGCCCGCACCGTTGACGATCGTTCCTGCCGTCACTCCAAAAAATGCACCGCCGTCCTGAGTAATCGAACCGCCGCACGAACTCTCGAATGTCGTATTGAACAGCATCGGCTGCGGATCGGCTTCATACCCGTACTGCCCCATAGCCAGATAATCCGCGGGCGCCTGCCAGGGCGAACTCACCGCGCCGAACAGACCGTAACTCGCGCCAACTTGATCGAGATTTCCGTTGTTATTAATGTAAAGAGCGCCGTCACTGCCATCGTCTCCGCCCCAAAGACCGTTAAAACTCAGCCATTGGTCCTGCGATACGGCAAGCGTAGTGCCGATCCATGTGCCGCTCCCGGATTCTTCTTCATCGAAAAGTCCGTAAAACTTTCCTTCCAAAGTCGCCATGCGGTCCCGCATGAGTTCGATGCCGGTCAGATCGCCGTAAATCAATCCGTCCACCCAAGTCCCTTGGACCGTATAAAGGTCATAAGAAAGAGGATCTGCGGACCAAATGTATCCGGTCCACTCCGTGGATCCTTCCGGATTATCATAGATATCCTCCGAGCCGAAGCGTAATCCTAGAATTCCCCACATAAAATTCCCGGTTTCTTTACCCCCGAGCACAAAGTAGGAACCCATGACACTTGAACCGTAAATAAATCCTTCACGGTTTCCGAAATATCCGGCAAGGTTCATATCAAAACTTTCACTTTCGATGTTGTCCCGAAAATCTTCCGGCGCGATATCGGTCCGTAATTCCACAAATTTCGTTTCCAGACCGCCTTCGGCTCTCCACATCGCGCTGTTGGGATCATAAGAACCCTCGACATCGCCGACGATCAAACCGGTCTCTTGATCCGGATCCATATAAATTCCGAACAAACTGCCGTCCATACTCTCTTTGTCCCAAATCCCGGTCGTGAATCCGTAAAAGGCGCCGCCATCGAGTGCCGTCGGAAGACCCGCTGATTGATTAAAACTTTCGACCGGGGTATGCCAAAGATAGCGGCCTTCTCCCGCGCTCGTGTCATATTCGCCGAGGGCCATATATTCTCCGGAACCATCCCACGGCAAAGTTACGGCACCGATGAGTCCGCGTTCGGTTCCGGCATAAGTCATGTTACCACCATCGTTGTAATAAAGAGAGGTATATTCCGTGCCCCATTTCCCCGAAAATGACAAGGGTTGGATTTGGATCAGGGCCACTCCCACACCTTCATAGTTCGGGTAGCCGTAGTAACCTTCCCCCTCTCCTCCCCATTCTCCGTAGCCGCTTTCATACAAGCCGGTCGTGTTGCCCGAATAGAGAATCATTTTTTCGTAATCCAGGTAAATTCCCTCATATTGGGTTCTCAAGATCGCATCGCCGTCATCGCTTCCCTGAATCAATCCAACCGCGTAGCCCGTACCCTCATCCATTTTTTCGAAAAACGTGCCTTGCCACGTCAGATCGCCATCGGAATTATTGTAATAGCCGGAAAAAACGGATCTGGAAATTCCCCAATCCGCGCCCCCTGTAATAGAAAAATATTCCCTTTTGAATTCAAAATCGAACGAACCGTAACCTTCGGAAAACTGGCCGGCCATCCTTCCACTATTCGGCCCGGTATGAACGATGGACTCCGCCAAACTGGAAGGCGGGATAGATATTGGTTCGACGGGAATCGATTCAAGAACTCCGCGCCCCAGAAAAGTGCTGTCTTCGGGTCCGGTATCGCCCCCCATCAATCCCAGCATCGCTCCGGCCATACCGGAGGGATCGATAAAAAATCCGGCCATAAGACCTTCCCAACTATGCCATGTGCCGGCTACCGTTCCTTCGATATTTCCTCCGTCTGAACTTTCTCCGCTGACATTGCCTCCCCAGAGATTTCCGCCTTCGCTGTTTTCAACGGTCCCCTTCACTTCGACTCCGCTCGCACCGTTCCAAAGATTTGTGGTATCCGATACGGACATGGATGCCTTAATTGATTCACCGCTCATATTCAAAAGCGTATCGTAACTACCAAAAACACCGTTTACCCTCGCATTCATCCCAGAAGCCGCAGGTTCTTCCGATGGAGTCGTCGGACCGTTCACATTGGGCGGCACAACATTAAAAGGCTGGTTGTTATTGCCCGTATCGCCTCCCGTCATATTCGTATTATTCCCGCCTTCATTGCCTCCGGGGGGGGGCACATCCCCTTCTTCGTTGGGATCCGGATTGGAGTAACCGTATTCGTCCGGATCACCCGAATCACTTCCCCAATCCTGCCCGAATTCGCTCCGCTCTTCGCTTGTCGTATTCGCCGGCTCCGTAATATTTCCTTGATCATCCGAAGAGGCGGTCATGCCTGCATACACTGTCTTGGTGGCCTGAGAAAATTGATTATAGATGTAGCCGTCGCCTCCCTCGAAAAAGGCCTTGGTGACGGTCGCCGAAATAATCAAATACATAATCGTCCCGCGCACGCCACAGACCGCAGTCGGAGTCTGTACTTCAAAACTGGAACCGGGAGTGATCTGGCGTAGTTTGGCACGGATGCGGCCAAACTCGGATTCAAACAAGTTTTTATATTCGCCGGTCTTCGGATTGCGACTCAAAATACGGATCATCATCTGAGTCTTCGGCCTTAGTTCGATAATATGACCGTTATCCAAGCTGATCTCCACACTGCCGTTTTCGCCCGTCTCAATCTTGTCACCAGGATAAAGGACTTCCTTGATGTTCGGGAGATGCCAGTCCTTGGAATGATTCGGTTGAACTCGGACCGAACCGGAAATTTTCATGACGACCGCGCGTGTCATTTCCCGGTCCTTAGTAACTTCGACGGATTCCCGGATGGTCGGCCCAGTCTGCGACTCGAGCTTACTTTTTTCCACGGCAAGATATTCGCGGGGCAGTACCGGCGGTCCGTCATAAGGAACCAACAAGGCTTTCCCTTTGCTGACCTCAACAATCTTGTCCGGAAAATTCACATGATGAGCGGCAAAGGTACCTTCTTTGACCAAAACGCTAGTGGATGATTTAAGAAATGAAACAAAGATATCGGATCCCTTAACGAAACCTGCTGCGTTGGGAGTTGTGATATCAAACGGGGCTTCCGATTTGGACTTGGCGACGATCGCGCGGAGGATACCCCGGTCCAGATGAATAACACCTCCCTTGCGATGTCCAAAGGTATCCATCGTATATTTTTCGATGCGGATCAGGGAATTGTCTCCCAACCTCAACACGGATCCGTCAACCAGAGTAAGCTCGGCCTTGGAATAAGTTTTAGTTCGCAGGGCATCGCCCACACCAATCGTTTCGCCGACGACAACGGGGAAATAAGCCTCCCCTCCTCCGGCATACCGGTCCACCCGGCCTTCGATATACGTCACAGTACCCGCCTGTTCGGCAAAAACAAACGAACTACTCATGAGCATAAAACCGCCTAACACCGCAAAATGAATTTTGATGGCCTTCATCACGAAGACCCTCCTTCAGACAAGCCAAGTATTAAAACGTACACATCCCATCAGAACTTATACTGCACGGCACTGCTCAGGACATGACGTGAGTAGTCGTAAATGCTCACGTTCGACTGGCTGTTGATATAGGTATACTGAAATTGAAGCTCTGTATTTTTCAAAAATTCGTAGGATAAAAGAGAACTCAAGGAATAAGTCTTATCGCGACGCTGTTGAAAAAAAAACGAATGAGTATGATCGTATTCCTGGGTATAAAATTCCGCATTGGCACTGGCCTTAAAACGCTTCCAAAAGGGCACAAGCCAGCCGAGGCTAAAACGGTTCCCGAAATTTTCCCAATTGTTTCCGTGAGTCCAGTCTTTGCCAGCGGAATAACGAAGATTCAAGAAACCCTGGTTATTTAAGAAAAACCAGTACCAAGCGAGGGTGCCGGTAAATTCATTGCCGGTCCGGCTCTCCTCGCCGTAAGGGGGACGCATGTAATCGTCATATTGATACGTCACGCCCGCCTGCGCCATGTGGGATGGAGTCACCAAATAATTATTGACGCTGGAAACGCTCACGGATTGTACGTAGTTTTTCCCGTCAACGATATTGTGCGTGTACCGCGCGGGCAGAGATGACATCAATCGACCGGATCCCCAGGACGGCTGAAGCAGGATAGCGTTGGTTAAATAATCGTACCGACCCAAATCGTTCTGTTTGGAAAAACGCAATCCATATCCAGATTTAAGGCTCCAGGGGGAATTTTGCTCCCGCAGGGTATAATCCGTTGTAAAATCGTAGACCTCGCGAGTATCGCTTTCTTCGCCGACCTCACTGACCAAGGAAGTATTCCCGGGTTTTAACACCACATTATCGTCGTATTCGAATGCGAATCGCGCGGAAAAGTGAAACGGTCTTTGCCCTTCCGCTTTCCGGTCAATAGCTTCAATATACTTGTTGGCGTAAGCCGCGATATCCGTATCGGGGCTGATCGAGACGATTTGATCGAATGCCTGGCGGGCCTTATCGAATTTTTGCTGTTTGAGATAGGCAATGCCGATGTGATAATTTGACGGTTGGGCGAGTGTTTCGTCAAGTCCTTTGGCATTTCGAAACGATTCGATGGCCTCATCATATTGTTCGTCCTTGAGAAGGGTTAGCCCCTTCAGAAAGGCTGCCTGAGCCGGACGAATCCCCTCTGTCTCGGCAACGCGAATCCATTTTTTTGCATCCTCCAACTGACCGAGGCGGTAAAGCACATCAATCAGCTCGATCAGTGCACCTTTGATCTTCGGAGTCATTTCAAGCGATGCCTCGAGTTCCTTGCGCGCATTGACGTAATCTTCCATCCGCTTGTAGGTCAGGCCCAGATAATATGCCGCCAGAGGGTTATCCGGATAGGATTGCCGTGCTGCGCTGAGGATCTCCAAGGCTTCGTCAAAATTTTCTTGACGAAACTGATAAATCCCTCTCTTAATTTCCTCTTGGACATCATCGGGTGCGGCCGTGGCGTGATAGAAAAAAGCACCTAATGAAATCAAAAGCCCCGCAAATACCACGGTCAGAATTCTTATCCCGTCCACAGTCTTTGTCTTGATCAAAGTCCAAACGGATTTCACGGCATGAGGAGACACTTCGTACCTGACCTTTCTTTTGATGATGAAAAAAAAACGCCTTCCACCCATGTTGAGGCAACTCATTCGGAAGAATTAACGCGTTTCTTCAGGATTTACGGACAGTGCAGAAGGGGCCTATTGTAATCGAGCAAGCCCTGATAAATCAAGGAATAACAGCAAGGAATTCGGCTTACTTTTTAAGTCCGGAGTTGGGGGTCGTCTTGAAGGCTTACAAACCTCACACATAGGAGGGTCCGGTCATCGCCAGGCGGGTTATCTTGGCGAAAATCATGCATGGCTTGGAATAGACCTTCGATAATTCCCTTGGCTTCAACCCCTTTATTTGAAAGAAGTTCCATGGTTTTCCGGATACGTTCCAGACCGAATTCCTGTTTTTTTCCGTTCCGGAGTTCCTTCACGCCATCGCTGACAAGCAGGATCATGTCTCCCTCTTCGATGGTGTATTCACTCGTCGCATATTCCACGTCTTCAAAAATTCCCAGTGGAGGACCGCCTTTGTCTTTCAGGAAATCCGCGGTCCCCGTCCGTTTGCAGTAAAGAACCGGCGCCTCGTGACCGCCGTTGCAAAAAACGATTTTCTTCAGGTTCATATCCACGACCACATACGCAAAGGTCACAAACATATTGGCGATCTGAGTCCGCGTCAAAATATAATTCAGCGTCGAGCAAAGTTCTCCGGGCGACAAATCCGATTTGGGAATACTCCGGAAGTCGCTGACGCATTTGGACATATAAATCGCGGCCGGGATGCCCTTGCCGGAAACATCGCCGACACAAAAACCGTACCGTCCCTGACCCAAATCAATCCAGTCAAAGAGGTCTCCGCCGACCCCTTTGCAGAACCGGCATTCAAACGCCACATCAAGATTTTTGGTTTCCGGCCTTTCCTGCGGCAGAAATCGTTCTTGGATCTGTGATGCCGCCAGAAGTTCCCTTTCGGCGACCTCGCGCTGAATGCGCATCTCCATGTGCTTGAGGAAAAGCGTGCCGAAATAAGTCAGCAACATCACGATCAACGGGACATTCAAGGGCACGATCCAGCCCGGAAAAATAAAAAGGAGGACATTAAAACCGGAGTAAACCGCCGCCACACCGGCGATGGCTAAAAGTCCGTGCAACGGTTTGGTTCGAAGCGTAATCACCGAGGCGATGGCCGCAAGCACCGCAAGAATCAGAACATGCGCACGTGCCGGGACTTCCCGAAGCCGGCTGTCGCTCAAAAGCGTATGGAGTGCGCTGGCCAGAACCAAGACGCCCGGCTCCTGTTTGGCAAACGGCGTTGGTTTCACATCGATCATGCTCGTACCGGTAGCTGTGTGACCGACGATCACAATACGGTTTGCGATCAGATCCCGAAGTTCCTTGACGCGGTCATTCATGGCCGCTTCCATCACCTCACGAAAAGAAACTACGCGAAACGAATCCATCGAGCCCGGATAATCGATCCAGAGACGATGGTCGGAATCAAGAGATAACCGCGCAAGCGCCTGTTTGATTTCCTCATCCGTTTTCATCTTTCTAAAAACCATACGCACGGCGCCGTAGAAAAAAGTCCCCTCGTCCGTTTCCAAAAAGGCCTTGAACCGGCGGATGCGCCCGTCACTATCGAGGACCGGATTGATATAGCCAATCCCGGCTGTAACCTTTCTCAACGTTTCGATGGGAAACATCGCGCGGAAAGGTTTTTCCGAGCCGTAAAAAAAGGGCAGGATGACATTACCCGCCTTTTCGATGGCAGTACGCAGCATCTCATCCTCCAGCGGAATCGGCCCTTCTTCCAGAAAAAGGACGTCAAAAAAAACCGAGTGCGGCTTGAATCGGGAAATGATATCGAGAAAAACGGCATGAGTGCGCCGCGGCCACGGCCAGGTCCCGAGCGCGTGCAAGCTATCGTCATCAATCGTAACGAGCAGAATATCGTGGTGCGCCGGATGCCTTCCGCGTAATCGAAATTTCAAATCGACCGCATCAAGTTCGCGAAAATTGACCGCATGAAACGCATGCAGTGAAAAGACAAAGACGACGATGCCTGCAGCAAGCACAACTGGAGGATTGAAAAAGGTTTTGAGCCGGGCCCATGCGACATTGAAGAGAGGACTTTGAAGAATCATCGTCGGTCTTTGATGCTGGTTTCAAAAGCGGCAATCGTTTCTGTGGAACTCGCGAACGGTTTGAAACCGTTTTTGTTATTGTGGGTACGGCAGACCCGATCTTTTCCCAAACACACGGCAAGAATTATTTGGCCAGTTGTTTCTCGCAGAAATCGCCGATCTTGGGAAGTTTAAACTTTTCGCCCTGGTACGCCTTTATCATCAAAATGATCCACAGCACCAAACCCAGCGGCCAAAGAAGCACAGCAGCGAGGATTCCCAAAACCGGGATCATAACCGCCACCGCACCCACAATCGTGAGCGCGAGAAAGGTAACGAGTGATTGAAGGGCGTGAAAACGGACAAATGAATTGTCCTTTTCAAGAAGGAGAAACACCAAACCTGAAACCCAGCCGACCGCATAGGCAATGAGTGCTTCCAAATTTTCCGAAATGCCCAAAATTGTTTTCTTCTGATCGTCTCCCACAGCCGTCCTCCTCTGGTTAAAATCATCCGGTAACACACATGGATGTGTATATTGTATCCGCTTTAAACCAAGGATTACACAATATTCCTCAAAGGAAACGAAAGAAACGTTCCATCCAGAACAAGCCCGCAGAAGCTAATCAGCGTGCTTCCCATATCTGAAGTGCAAGTGCTCCTTAACGGAGACGAGCCATTCGATGAAGGCGCGCAGCTCGCGGAGAAATTGCTCGTCAATGCCGCCGATGAAACGACAAACCGTACGATAACGGTGTTGTTTCCGCTTCCGATAACATTTCTCGACCCGGCCGCTGACTTTGAGGCGTTTGGGCTCCTTATGGTGAGCCTGATAACATAACTCCAGATCCACTAAATCTCCCTTTCGCAACGGCTCTTCAGATGCAAAACGGATCGCGGATTCCGAGATATCAAGCCCTTCCCCGTGACCGTTCTGTTTACGCCCTACCACCTGATAATCGACGTACAGCGATTCATAAAGACGATAAGCCCGATGTCCCTTGGCCTCAGTACGGCTGAAAATTTTTTTGATGATGTTCCACATAAATATTAACGGCGCCTTCTAAAAGTTCCGGGTTTATGACCACAACACGGCATTTTTTCCAATACGACCCTCTATTTCCCGGGTTCGTCGGCTTCCGCTGATTTTTGCCACATCCCTCGAAAATTCCCCTTTGCTTCTTTTTCGAGTTGGGAAAACAAATTGTGGTATTTCACATTCGGCGGCACAGCTACGGCCCGGGCATATCCGGCCTTAACAATCGTGGCGTTGACAAACAGGCTTTGCCGTCCACCATCATTCACATAATGAGTGAAGACCAAAAACTAGACGGCAAATACGTGATGGTCACCAACCTCAAAGACAAAACCGCGCCTGCGTTTCTCCGACTCTAGAAAGATCAACCCCACCAAATCGAGTGGCGAATCAGGACGTTAAAAACATTTCAAAGTCCGCCCCGTTTTCCTCCACAAAGAGGAACGCATCAAAAGCCTTGCCTTTATTACCATCTTGGCCTTAATGATTTACTCTCTGCTTGAGCTTCTGGCCCGCCAAGCCAAACTTCCCCTGACGGCTAGTACACTGTCAGTACGTTTTCAAAATATCCGGTGTGTCGAACTTTGCCTTGTCCCTCACCCAGCTTCAGTCATCCGTAAAATCGAAAACCTGAAAACCCGAACAACAACAGATCCTCCATCAATTGGGGCTTGCCCATCTGCGTATAATTCTCGTCCAGAGAAAAGTACCCCATCCTTGATGTTATATCTTCAAAAAAACCATCCCTTATAGAAAAATCGACAAAACGAAAGTCTCGAATATCAGTCAAGAGAGGGGTTAAACCCCTCTCTTGTTCATCAAGAAATTCCCCCAGTACGATTTGGTCGGGGCGAGAGGATTTGAACCTCCGACCGCACGCACCCCAAGCGTGTGCGCTAGCCAGGCTGCGCTACGCCCCGATAAATGGTTTAAGTCTAACAAATTTGATGAAAATTGTCACCTCTACGGGAGATCAAAGATCAAGTATCATGCCGTCACGTTGATGAAGCCCCAAGAACATATTCACGGTTCGTTAATAGATGGCAGAATTTTCACCATCATTCGTCGGCGAATCCGTCTCTAACGCATTTGCCCGAGAACATCCAAAGGGCTTCATTGCGTAGGCGGACAGAAAACGGGTCCGTCATAGAGAAAATAAGCGTTCGGCTTTCATGGGTTATCAGGCACCCCGGGCATGAGAGCAGAACGCTTATTCCCTGTTATTTCAACAAGCTCTTGAATTCACTGCCGGCACTAAAGGCAGGAACGCGGCGGGCCTTGATTTGGATGGTTTCACCGGTTTTCGGATTCCGACCCATACGGGCCTTGCGATTCCGGACCACAAAACTTCCAAATCCCACGAGGGAAACCTTTTGACCTTTCTTGAGCGTCGTCTTGATGGTATCAAACGTCGCATTCAGGGTCTCCCAGGCTTTGGCCTTGGATAACTTCGCCCTTTTGGCAATTTCACTGGCGAGCTGTGCTTTGTTCATCGTAACACCTCCTTTCGACAAAAAGATTCTACAAAATCCAAATCCCGCTCAATATTGTTTCCACTCTTCCTGCGCCACGCGGTTTAATAAATCCATAACGGCCTGGCGCGGATCCTTGTCCTCGTAAAGAATGTTGTAGACCTCGCTCATAATGGGCATCGAAATCTGAAATTTCTCGCACAACTGTCGGACACTTACCGCGGTCTGAACCCCTTCGGCCACCATGACCATATCCTTCAGAATGTCGTCGATCTTTCTACCTGCGCCGAGTTCCCGGCCAACGGTCAGATTCCGGCCGTAAGGATAATAACAACTCGCAAGGAGATCCCCCAATCCGGAGAGCCCGAAAAACGTGCTCGGATTGGCACCCAAGCGGACTCCGAGACGGGTCATCTCATAGAGACCCCGGCTGATCATGCCAGCCTTGGTATTGTCGCCGAACTTCAGCCCTTCACAAATCCCGGCCGCAATGGCAATCACATTCTTCAGGGCACCGCCCAGTTCGACACCCGTCACGTCGTGCTGGACATAGATCCGGAAATACGTATCGATAAAAGCCTGCTGGATCTTGGTGGCACTTTCGGCAT
>JAMWDC010000010.1:0-7821 GCA_023819025.1 Candidatus Omnitrophota bacterium
GCAGCAGCGCGGACATCGGGTTCATAATGCATCAGCTCCCAGACCGCGAGGACTTTGATTTTGCTATCTAAATCGATTTCCGGATCGCGTGCAGCAACCGACAAACGTTCGAGCATTCGGATTTGCCGCAGGATCATGGTTTGAGAGTCTCGAGGATTGGCTCTCTGATCTAGGTAGAGCCGCCAGAGTTCCTGATCGTTGAGTTGGTCCATCCAAGTGGTTTCAGCGCGGCTAAAAACCGAAAGAAGGTAAGGAACAAAGAAAACGTTTCGAACTCGTCCAGCAATATCATTAAGCGAAAGGACAAGGGGTTTGATTTCCGATTCGTCCAAATCGTCATCGGTGAGCCGGAGCAGTAATCGATCTGCCTCTTCCCATAGAGGACCATAATCCTCCCCCTCAAAATCTGAATCCTCCGTTCCCCTCATTTCCGCACGCGCCTCCGTCGGTTTTGTGGCCTCAGGAGATCTATCTTGTCCCAGCCGTCGCTGTTCGGGGGCAACGACATCTTGGATGGTACCCGGCGTGTTCAGACGATCTGGAATCTCCCCATCCACAATCTGCTTCATCTTCAAACGCGCATAATGTCCGATCGTGCGTGCATATCCCGGAAATCGGGTCTTGAGCGCCTTCAGAAAAGCCGCCGAGGGATCGGCGAGAACCGAAGGATCAATCGTCATCCCCTGACGCACCATGGCACTCAGCATCGCACTCATCCCCGTCGAATAAAATATAGGCAGGCGAACTAACAAACGCATATCTTCATGCACAGGCAATTTTGCGCCCAACAGGGCTTCGATCAAAACGTCGAGATTCATTTCAGCGCCGTCCGCCCAATACATGCCGCCTTCGGGATCCCGGACATCCGATCCATAATGAGGCGACATAAATCGCTCATCGCCGAATGCCCGCTCCAAAATTCCGAGTTTATGCTCACGGTCGAGATACCTGGATCGGGCAATTTGGGCCACAAGTCCGCTTTCTAAGCTAAATCCGAATTCAGACCGGAAGAAATCCATCCCCCGGTCTATAAGCACCTGAAAAAACTTGAAGGCATCCTCAGAAGGCAAGGGTACTTTGCCTAGCACCCTACCGATCCAATCCACTTCATCTTCCATTGGGACAAAACCGTCACGAGAAAAAACACGGTTTAAAAATGCGCTATTGAAATCCTCGCCGAGATTCCAAGTCGCCAATCTCGCAAGAACGTCTATCAAATCGTGAAATTCTTGATCGCGGCCGGTACCATACCCGTGAGGCAGATGATTGATACGAGGGATCCAGCCAGTTAACCAAGTTTCCAATGCAGTGCGGCGTGCTTGGGTATCGGTCATCGCGTCAATACTTTCCTGTATCCGGATGCGTCGAGGTTTTGCCAAAGCCCGCGAAGGTTCTGCGGCCGTAACCACTTCGCCCGCAGCTTCCGCAGAAACCGTCTGTTTCGGCAGTTTCTCCCAAAGCAATCTTGCCGCCGTATGATGAGGAACCAACCTCCCACGAAGCTCGAGCATATTATTAAGAGTTGTCCGAGCCGCCCGGACCCTGGAGTCGTCGGACCCTAATTTTTTTATAATTTGTTCGGCCCGTGAATAAATCTCTTCGAAATCAGAAAAGGCGGCGGTCCACACATCGGCCTTCGGGTTTCGAATTGTTTCGAGAAAATTACTAATCATTTGTTGTAACCCAGCATCTTCCAGTTGCAATCTTGCCATCACCGGCGGTAGTTCGCGGAAGAAATTCCTCATCCCCGATTCAAACAAGGCCAATACCCGAAGGCTATCCGCGGGCTCCAAATCGATTTGCTCCAAGACAAAAGGGCGACGCCCGTAAGGGCTGACATAAAGCGCGGAGACTTCAAAACCTCCTAAATTTTGGAATGCCGCAACGAGGATCTCGGCATTCATGGCAGAAGGAAGTCCGGCGCGGGCCAAACTCCTAAAAAAGGTCTTGGGCGCATAATTAAACAAATCCTGACTAAAATCCCTGGACAAATAACGCCTGTATTCTTCATTGGACCGGAGGTACCTGAGAAAATATTCCTTTTTCACTTCAGCCGATAAATTCATACCGCCGGTCAAAGCAACTATCCGGGTCGTGTTGAGATCCTCCCGTAGAGCGCGCTCCAAAAATTGCACAAGATCTGCCTCCGCCCTCGCCCGGCCCAGAAACTCAAGTGCCGCTTCCCTCACACGATGGTCCGGATCGTCAAATCCCTTTCTGAGAAAGTTGTTTGTATCCTCCACACTCAACAGTTCAGCAGTCTGGACCACGCCTCGGCTTGCCGACCGCCGGACATGGAACGAACGGTCAGGATGCAACATCCCATTCGCCAGGGCGACACCTGCGCCGTAGTTATAACGGATAATCAGCGGAAGGAATAATTCGAACCGTGTTGCCATATCAAAGAAAGGAAAGGTATCGACGATCAGCCTGATTATAGCGGGCGGCGCCTGTTGAGCCGCGTTCATCATTTCAGACATGATTGCCTGAGCACTTTCTTGATCGAGATCATCTTCGCGCGTTGCCAATGCACGGCCGGGCGTTCTCACCGCCTCAAGCCCGCGAAGCACGCGCTGATCACCTTCACTGAGCCGTCCTGAAAGTTTTTGAGCTAAATACTCGGTATCGCCGGGATTAAGACGGGTTGCGTCCAGAAACGAAGGAGGCATAAACTGGTTGACCCGTCCGGCTTGGCCTCGGGCAATCAATTTGACTAGACTTTCCCACGAAATAAACGTCACCTTAAAGGCTTCGCCGTTCGGCCCCAACAGACCGCGCGCCACGAAATTACGCGGACAGCCCTGGCGGTCAAAGAGCCGTGGGTCGTTCATGTTAAAATGGAATTCACCGCTACCCGGCGAAGTTTCGACGGCCTGGAAATCGATCTTCTCGCCTCCCGGAAACTCCATCCGCACAACATGAGGGCGAGGTGTTTCGCGGTCTTCGGTATCATGATAATATTTCGTGATCCCACGGCTCGAAATAATGAAGTAATTTCGTGAAGTCCCTATGCTGAATAAATCACCACGATATTGTTCCGAACCGTAAACACCCCCGCGCCGAGTCGCATAACCGGAAGGAAACGGATCACCTCCGGGATGACTGTGCAAATGCTCTCTTTGCGGATCCGAGCCCGGAAACAGCACCGAAAATTGAGCCGGTTCTCCTTTGACTGCCGTAAGCTTTCCAGCCGCAGGAATTCCCGGAATCACTCCGACTTCAAAAGCAAGATCCCCCATACGAACATAATCTGCCAAGGTCAAAGGATCATGTTCCGCATGGAGCCCGACAAGAGGCTCTGCTTGAAACCGATTGAGTGTCTCGGCAAACGTATCGCTTTCAAGCCGGCTGACCTCATCCAAAATCATCCGCGCCTTCCCCACGTTTTTCTGGGCAGCGAGAATCAGTTCCCTATAGACATACGATTGGGTGGATTGATCTTCAACAATACCAAAAAGCTCCTTGACCAGTCCATTGGCCTCTGGAGTATCAAAGCTCAAAAGATGCTCGATGATTCCATGCCGATAACTCAACTGTAACGCTCCGGCAACGTCTTCAGCACGAATACGCGACAAAATTGCCCGCGTCAGATGATCTACATCCCGGGGCCCCCAATCTCGCGACAACAGGCTTAACACTGCACGGGCTCGCAATTCCCTATCCTCACTCGCCAATGCATGGATAATCGCGGCAACGTAAACGTCATAACCCTCCTTTTGAGCAACATCCCTAAACCACTGGGGATGGTAGAAAATTCTCGGATCTCTCATGGCACGTTTGACTCGTGCAATCCCGCGTTTAATTTTATTTTCCTGAGCATGAGGGCCTAAATATCCCGCACTGACAAGCCCAACCAGATCAAGCCCGCCCTTGGCCTCATCTTCTTTTTTCGGCGGCACGATCTTCGCGGGATCGATCGAAGGAATTAAACTCGACTTTGGCAACTTTCCGGCAGGCAGATTGTCCTCGGGCTGGTCCTCCGCAGGTTTGCGCACCTCGGAGCGGAAGGGTTGTTCAGGTTGGACAATCAAAATTTCGACGTCGCGCTGCAGATTTTGTACCGTGACATAAACCAAGCCGTCGACGGACCTAAGTATTATCCGACCCACCTCGGGTATATCAATCGCCTTCCGGCCAAGCTCGACCATCGAGGGTGCGATTTTATCAAATTGCTCGGCTGGGATTTCCATCAAACGCTCGACGTCGTTAGGATCGAACGAAAGGATCTTATCGAATACCTTGTCCCGGCCCTTCGAGGCAACCATATGCACGGAACCGTGAAATAAAAAACCCTTTGTTTCATTCGGCCCAATGGCTAAAGGGAGCCACGGCTCGTGATATAAATCACGCCACATTTGTATGCGCTGTTTGATCTTTCGCACAGTTAACGGATCCCGGTCGCGGAGATGAATCGCAGATCCGTTTTTCGATCCTTCGTCACGAAAAATGATAGAGGGCCCCGAATGAGTTTCGATAAGAGTCAACCAAAGATGATTCCGCGACACACCTGCCCAAACGGGAATCTCGGTGGGAATCTCTTGAACCGTCGGTGGGGCTCCAAATTCTCGACTGACACCGTAAGCAACGAGTTTAAGCCGATTACTCTCACCGCGCTGAAACTGGTACGGGGTGTCGAATTCAAGCGGGATTTGTGTTTTGCCGTCCGGCAAATGCAGAAAATAGACCCTGGCTTGCGGACTTTGACGGATATAGAAAAATTGCTCTGCCCCTGGACGGCGATCCAAACTAAAACATTCCAATTCCTCCGGCTTAAGCAGCAAAAAGGAAACGTTCCCTGGGGTTTTGATCCCAAAAGGCAAAACAGGATGCCCCTCCAAAGAATACACGACATCATTGTTGAAAGGATCCCAGGGATTAGCTTCATCTACTTTCTCCACGTTTCCAGCCGCATGTGGAAATGTGGCAAATTCATAAAACCATGTGTTATTCTTCGAACCAAGATCCTCAAGGATCAGCCTTTTGCCGTCCAGAATTATCCGGGCGTGCTCACGAGAGGCTGTGCTTTCATCAACAATAATATCCACCTTCTTTGCATTTCTTCCCAAGGTTAGCGAACGGATATTGTCGTTGACTTTCCATTCGTTACGAAACTTCACGCCGGTCGTTTCGATTTGCTTTGTTTGCGCATCCTGCCGGAAATGAAGAAGCGTAATGGATGCCTGATCAAATCCCAAAACCTGATAAAAATTGTGGCCGATTCGAAAAACATCGTTGACCTTGATGATTTTTTGACGGTTGTCTTGATGCAAGCGTACAGGTGTTTGTCGCTTAATCCATTCATTTCCACCCGCGACAGAAAGCCGTTCGTCTTTACCTTCTTCCCGCGCCTCGGAGCGCACTTCGGCCCGATGTACACCGCGGGGGTGTACATCGGCAGAGATTTCTACGATGGTGGGTGGGACAACGGCGTTCCCTAATTCGGCCGCCGCGCCTCTTAAGGCGAGTCGCGCGGCTTGATTATGTTCTTCAGGAGTTAGTGCCCCCTTGACGCTCACCTGCATTGGAACTATCTTTTTAACGGTATCGACGAATCCCTGCACGTGTTCTGGAGATGGGCCCACTGTCGATACTTCCGGGGGTAGCAACTTTTGCCGATCGATCTGTCTTTGTAGCAATTCCTCGACGGCGGGTGTAGCTTCGCGCGCAGCATTTTCGATTCTGGGCGTCACAATATTCGACAGTCCCATCGCGTCAAGTGCCTCGGGAACAAGCTTACCCAGATCCACATTCGCGGGAATATTTTCAACCTCCAAAGTTTCGACTCGTGGCGGAACTCGGCCTTCGGAACGGTTAAATTCGAATAGGACTGAACCTGAACCTGGAATTCCCCTGGCTAACGCATGAAACGGGCCCAAATTAAAGGTCTTGACCTGACTGGCTCTATCAATGAGCGCGGATATATTTTCCTGATTGACTTGGTTACTATCCATCAGCTCCCGGAGTCCTTTTGAAAATTCGGCCATCTGTGCTTGAAACCGTTCCCACAAACGCCCCATGGTCTTCGCATGGAACTGATTCAATTCCCGGCTGACGTCCTTCAAGATCCCCTCTTGGGTCTTTTCGGGCTTCGAGCCTTTGTCCGACTGATTCCGGTACTCTTCATAAAGCAGATCAATATACTTCGTGTATTCCCCAACTTCGGTAATCTTCCCTTCCTGAGAAAGATGGCGTATCACCTCGTCGCGCCAGAATTTCAAATTCGTCACAAAATCCGAATTTTTCGATTCGCGCATGAGATTCTCCATCGCGTGCCGCATGAATGCGTCGTAGAAGGTCGTCTTCAAATAGGATTTATAGGAAAGATTAGCGTGCATGGCCTGGTGGTAAATCTCCCCGCCCTGGAGGGAATCGATCGCGGGGGCAACTACGAGGTAGGAATAGCCTCGGCTTTTGAGGATGGCCTGAAGGCTTCGGGTATGAAATCCTCCGGCTACAAGGATCGCAGAATCAGCCTTTTCCTTCCCAAGACAGCTCTTTAAGTTTTCGAAAAAGGCCTGATCCCGCTCCAGGGCCCAGCGGTAGAATTCGATGGCTGGGGCAATCTTATCGCGCTCATTACCCAATAACACAAGATAGCCTTCGGGATCTTTTTGGTATTGCTCCAGCTGATCCCGCGTCAACTCAAGGACCGCCAGATTCCGCAGGAGCTCGAGGCGTCTGTATGTCTTCACAATTTCTTTCTCTGCCGGACCTGCAGCCAATCCGTCCTCGATCTCGCGGGTAAACATCTCCAACTCCTCAAAGAGCCGGGTTCCCTGGATCATCGAGAATGTTTTTGAATTCCCGAGCAGGACTTTCATCAGAGATGACAGCTTGAGTTTGACCCGGATGGACTGGGCCGTGTCGACAAGACTTCTCAGAAAAGCCCCAGCCTCCATTTGACCGGACAAATAGGCTTGATGGTCTCCGTTAAAGCGCTTCTGCCCGGTTTTGTCGAGACGGGACACATAAGTCCGCTTGAAACTGTCAGCCATAGACCGGATGGAGGAATCCAGGGCCTGTCCCCGAAGGGACTCTTCCACATCAAGAGATTCCGTAAGAGTCGCGATCTGAGGATATTTTTCAGCAAAAGTCACCGTCGGGGCGGTTCGCGAATCGTTTCGGCTGAACTTCTTAAGGTACTGCAGAAATTCCACCAGGTGAGAGCGTTCCTCTTCGAATGCGCGCGACCTTTCGTGGAATTCCTTGAGCGCGGGCGAATAGACCTTTTCTCTCTCGCGGTCCAAGCTCCTGGAAATTTCTTTAATCCTCGCAAGTACATCCGCCTTGACATCAAAAGCCTGCAGATAGGCGATATAATTTTTTTCATATAAATCCCATTCCTCAATCCCGGAATACACGGCCTCTTTGAGATTTCCGCCGGAGGAGGATCCGCCTTTGGCGGAGAAGATAGCGGCCATATCGGACCCGCTGAGTTCGCCTCGCTCGAGGTATTGATTCAAGACCTTTTTTTTGATGAACTTATCCGGAAACGTCCTCAAAAGGACCGTATCGATCCGTCCCCGGGCACCTTCCAGAGTCACAAGACGGATCCCGTATTTCTCCTGGAAGTACTGGATCAATTTCCGGATGTTGTTTTGGGCATCTAAAACAGCATGGGCATCCTGGATGAGAATCACCCACGGACTCTTTGGGGATGCAACATGTCTCGCCTGAATACTTCCCAACGAGGCCGGGACAGTGATGTCCGCACCGGCGAAATCGAAGAACCGTATTTCGGGTGAGACAGACCGTATGACCGGACCGCTCGCCCATGTCGTATTCGACACCCAAAAGATGAACACTGTGAATAAGGCGACG
>JAMWDC010000010.1:7831-14757 GCA_023819025.1 Candidatus Omnitrophota bacterium
ATCGAATTCTGAATCGCCTTTTCCGATTATCCGACATAAGCGCAAATGGCTCCTTGATCCATGAGGTTCATGTTGCGAAACTTCAGACCGATGAAACGGCCGGATTCCCGCTCGTGAATTACCCGGCCATCGGCTTCGATCCTCCGGACTGATCCCGATTCCGGAATTTCAAAAGCGATCTTTACGGGATCGCCCACTTCAAACAGGCGATGGTCTGAACCATTTCCGAAAAATGCACCGTTCGCGCATAAATTATGGATCGTGCCGTCGATCTCCTGTTCTCCTCGTTTGGCGAGCAGGACGCGAATGCGGGCCGGAATTTCGCAATTCAACCGGGCGTGGCTTCGCCTTTCTTGAAAAGGCTGAGGGTATTCTGGACCGGGTCGAATCTGCGGGCTCGGTTCCACATGGGCGATATGGCGCGCGCCGTGAAAATACGCGTAGATATCCTCTTCCAAATAGCGCCAATGCTTCCCTATTTTAATCCCGCGGATTTTTCCACCCTTGCTCAACCCGTAAAGGGTGGACAAAGGAATTCTGAGATACTCACTCACTTCTTGTGCCGTCATAATTCTCTTACTGTCATGGTGTAGCTCTCTCATGAGTCGCCTTCGTTGTTTGTAGTTATTACGAACGCAGAGCAATAAAAAAGTGCCTTTAGCATCAGGCACTTTTTTATGCTATCGGGATAGCCTTGCTTCCAACTGGTTTCATACTTTTACTGCGTTTTTAAAATCTATATAAGAACTATTCCATCTTGATTACTCTATGTCAAGGCTGGATCGTGAATCATGTTATTAAAGTTAGTGAGAAAATGGAGCCGCTACTCTGTGCTACATCTTACTATACGCCGATTTCACCCCAACGCCCCGTATTGTGTCGCTGGTGAAAAGGAATTCGCAGGGAATTTGAATCGTCCAAAAAAGTCTGATTGCAGAATGTCCGCGCATATTTTTTTATTTTTTAATGGTGAAGACTGAACAGAAATGAGAACCGGAAATTCAGGAAGATGTTGGAAATTCGGACGCGAGAGCAGTAGCTTCGTCAAAAATCGGAGCGGAATTCAAGCCCCACAACGGTTTGATCGTCCGCCGGCGGCGCCCCTTTTAGAAAACTCTGCAGGGTTTCGAACAAAAGTTGAATCAATTTGGACGGCGAATAATAGGCCTTATGTTGTTCCACAAAATCCCTGACCCTTTCGATACCGAATGCTTCCCCCTTGGCATTTCGCATTTCAGTAACGCCGTCGGTCATTAATAAAAGCAGGTCTCCTTTTTCAAACGGGACTTCTATCGAGCCGTAGGTTGATTCCGAAAAAAGTCCGAGAGGGCGGCCGGTCGCACCCCGCAGGATTTGGGCCTTTTTATTTTTAGAGTGATAGATAATCAGAGGGACATGGCCTGCATTCGCATACCAGAGTTTATTTTGGCGGGTATCCATAACAACATAAACCAACGTAACGAACATTCCGGGAACGGAATTCTGGGTCAGGAGGAGATTCATCGCGCGGCATACCTCTCCGGGCTCAAGGGATGTCTTATTCTCCCGGCGGAAATCACTGATCGCGCGGGCCATAAAAATGGCGGCCGGTATTCCCTTCCCGCTGACATCGCCGACGCACAAACCCAGTTTGTCATCACCCAATTCCACCCAATCGTAAAAATCACCCCCCATTTGTTCGGCATACCGATATTCGAAAGCAATTTCAAGGTGTTTAAGCTGCGGCACCACTTGCGGGAAAAATGCCTCTTGGATCCGCGCTGCCGTATTAATTTCACGGCTCACAAGTTCGCCCCGCAGCCAGCCTTCAAAGTATTTGAAGAAAAGTGCGATGAGGTAGACGATCGCACCTCCGACCATCGGCACGGTCAGCGGCAACATCCATCGTAGCTTGAAAAAAGCTAAGAAGTTAACGAACACGTAAAGGGCCATAAAACCCAGTGCAAAAACCAGCCCCCTGCGGGGAGAACGGACCCTGGCCAACCATGAGAGAAACAAGCTGAAAAGGACAAGCAACGACAGGTTTACGAACCGACTCGGAATCCGAATATATTTCCCGGTCAAAAGCGTGTGAAGGGCACTTGCTTGAATGATCAGACTGGACTCATGCGGGGAGTAAGGAGTCGGGTAGTCTTCTGAAATTGCACTGGTAGTCGGCCCGACCAATACCATCCGGTCGGAGACGAGTTTCTTAATCTCATCATCCTTCCCGGTCTCATAGACACGGATGATCTCGCTGAACGATACCCTTTTGAAGACCTCTCGGGATCCAGGATAATTAATCAAAAAATGATTCGTGCCGTCACGCGGAATCTCCTTGAGCCAATTCTGCGCCTTTTCTTCATCGACGAATCGGGTCAAATAGGCTAACACCGGCATCGAGTCATAGTCTTCATCTTCGCCTGTGACGGAAACACGCATCCGGCGCACATGCCCGTCCCGGTCCACAGGAAGATTTAAAAAACCGATCCCGCGGGCGGACTCCATCAGGATTGGGAGAGGCAAAAAGGCGCGGAAAGGATTTTCGGAATAAAAATAAAAAGGCAGAAGGACATTCCCCGCTCTCCCCATGGCCTCCGTAAGTTTTTCATCCTCGGTCTTGTCCGAATTCGCCTCCATGAAAAGCATATCGTAGAGAATCAACCGGGGACGGTACCGGGAAAGGATATCGATCAAAACCCCGTGAATGCTCGGTGGCCACGGCCATTTGCCGATGGATGCCAGACTGGCATTGTCGATTTCGACAATCACAAGATCTTCGTGGGCCAGTTCACGACCGCGAAGTCGGAAGCGTAAATCGGAAGCATCTAACTCATGAAAATCGATCAACCGAAAATGATCCAGCGCGAAAACGAGAAAAGCCAAAAGAAGGACGGTCAGATAATGACGCCTCTCGGATTGTGGCATCGCGGACGGCATACGACCTAAGGATTACCCCTTTCGAAGGAGTCGCCAGGGATGGAATTTTAACTCATGGGTCATATCGCGAAGGTTTGCCGTGGTCTCATGAATATTCGCGATGATCTTGGCCACTTCCTCCTCGCTTCCCCGGGTTGTCAGTTCCATGCGTTTGACCAAGGGATTCAAACTCAACGTCAGTTCTTCAAAACGATCAGCAAGGGCATTCGCCTTTGTAATCAATTCATACATGGGAACCGGATCCCTTCCCTCAATGATGGTGCCAGGAGGCAATAGTGGGGCCCCCACGGTACCGGGTGTCACCTCCACAAATTTTTCTCCAAGCAAACCCAGCGTATCAATCACGGCCTGACTGTCTTTGCGAAGCGGGATATCGCGAGGAATCCGAATCGTCACTAGAACAGGCCGGGCCGGTCCTCTTAAAATCTCGATCTTCTCAACACGGCCGACGTCACTTCCGGCATAAAACACCGGTGCATCCTTTTTGAGGCCGCAGACATAGCCGAACTGGACGCGGTAAACCGAAACCGGCCCGCGCGCGAAATTGCCCACAATAAAAGTCAGGACAAATAAAATAACAAGGGCCACTGTGATCAAAATTCCGGATTTGACTTCCTGAGATGAGTAAGACATACCTTCCTCCTTGATTACGTTTCTAAGAGTCCTTTGAGATAGGCTTCGCTCGTTTGTTTTAAAGGAATAACCCCCTCCGGCTCTCCGTTGATAAATTGCTGGACATAGGGATTCTTTGAATTTTTGATTTGATCGCTTGTTCCGATTTCGAGGACCTTTCCTTTATGAAGCATAATGATCTGATCCGCGATTCGGAAAGCGCTTTTCATTTCATGGCTCACCACCACGGAAGTAATTCGAAGTTTCCGACTGAGATCAAGGATCAACTGATCGATCATGCTGGCCGTAATCGGATCCAACCCTGCACCGGGTTCGTCATAAAATACAATTTTAGGATCCAAGGCAATAGCCCGGGCCAAAGCGACCCTCTTCTTCATCCCGCCCGAAATCTGGTAGGGCATAAAATGTTCAAAACCCGTCAAACCGACAAGTTCGAGCTTCACCTTGACGATAATCTTAATAATTTCGTCCGACAAGTCCGTCAATTCTCTCAAAGGCAGGGCCACATTTTCACCAACGGTCAGGGAATTAAAAAGCGCAGCGCCCTGAAATAGCATCCCGAATTTGCGCCGCACGTCGTTCATAACCTTCTCTCCCACTCCGACAATATTTTCCCCATCAACGTAAATCTCTCCCTGATCGGGTTGATAAAGTCCGATCATGTTCCGAAGCAAAACGCTTTTCCCCCCACCGGAACCGCCCATAATCACCGTAATTTTCCCAACGGGAATCTTCAGGTTCAAACCGTCAAGGACAATACGCCCGGAGAAACTTTTGACTAAATTTTTAATCACAATGGCATAATCGGAAAAAGAATCTTTGTCCATAAAATCTCTCGGCTTACCCTTTCGTAAAAAATCTTTTTTTGAAGAAATCCGCGAAACCGAGGATCCCTTCGGAATTTAGGCCGGCAAGGCATAATAAAAAACTGCGGTTGCCAGGCAATCGACAATAATAATAAGAACAATCGAAATGACCACGGCCTGGGTTGTCGCTTTGCCAACCTCCTCGGCGCCGCCCGATACGCAGAGCCCTTGATGACAACTGACCAGGGCGATCACAAACGCAAAAACGCCGCTTTTAATGAGGCCGGTGTAAATATCCTTAAGGACCAGGGCGTCAAAATTTTTCGCCAGGTAAAGATACGGATTAATATTCACGCCGAGAGTGCCGATTAAAAATCCTCCGAACATACCGACGACATCCGTAATGACCGTCAGGAAAGGAAGCATGATAATCAAAGCCAGACATCGGGGCATGACCAGATAACTGATCGGATTGAGTCCCATGGTCGTCAGGGCATCCACTTCCTCATTCACCCTCATCGTTCCCAATTCAGCCGCGAGCCGCGCACCCACCCGGCCCGAAATAACGATAGAGGCAATCAAAGGGCCCAATTCCCGGCACATAGCCACGCTGACCAAACTTCCCGTATACATGACCGCCCCAAAGAGCTTCAATTGATAAGCGGCTTGTAAGGCTAAAACCATACCTACGGAGAGGGCGACCAAACAGACGATGCCAAGCGAATCTACACCCATCAAGACCATTTGATGGATCAGATGGGGATAACGGATCGCCTTTTTAAAGGCCGTCATGGACGGCCTTGCAAACAAGTTTTGATAAAAGGCCGATACAGTAACCTTGGCAACATCGTACAAGAGTTGAAAGAGTCTCGCCGTCCCCGAAAAAACAAAAAAGACGGTTTCACCGACTCGTCCGAAAAAAGTTCTCATTCCTTATCTCGTATCGGAACGACTGAGCATATCCAGAGCTTCGTCCTCGGAATCCGCAAGACTGAAAACGCCGTCCAGCCTCGCGATCTCAAACACACTCCGCACGGCCGACTCTAACTGAGCCAGCACGATCCGGCTGTTGGCCCGTTTGCTTTTCTGAAGCGCCTCGACAAAAGTCGCCAGCCCCGAACTATCGATATAGCTGACCTTCTTCAGATTGATCAGGATCCGGCTCGACTGCTGTTCAATGGCCTTGAGCAATTGGGCGCGAAGTTCCGGTGAAGTATGGAAATCCACTTCCCCATCAAGATCAAAAATATGAA
Organism: Candidatus Omnitrophota bacterium; assembly: GCA_023819025.1. GTDB lineage: Bacteria > Omnitrophota > Omnitrophia > Omnitrophales > Aquincolibacteriaceae > JAMWDC01. The sequence goes on from JAMWDC010000010.1 coordinate 13,443, forward strand.
CCTCATTCTTTCTTCTTAGACTGATTTTCATAAACCTCGTTTCCTTTGACCTAACCGGTCACCATATTTTTGTATCGTTTCCTTCTTTACATTCAAACCGACGAACTAACCACCATGTTTCAGGCGTTTGTCTCCGGCCTCATGACACTTGTATTTCAACAATTGGAGTTCGTTACCACCGGTCCATTTTGCATTGTATTGGACCTCATCCATCAACTGCCGAACCAAATAAATTCCGAGTCCCCCGGGTTTTTGAGGTGGAAGTTCCGGATCCGGCTTCTGGGTCGGATCAAATTTGGGGCCGTAATCCCGGACTAAAATCCGAACCTGGTCGGGAAGGTCCTGGAAGATCACTTTGATTTTTCCGCCCTTCCCACGATAGGCATGGCGGATGCAATTGGTCAGCACCTCGTTCACCGCCAAGATCACCTCGTTGGCAGCCTTTTCGTCCAATTGATTCGCTAAAAGCAGTGCCCTGAGATCCCTGCGGAACAAGGTCACGTGATTGGCCTCAGCTTCAAGATCAAATTCCTGTTCCATTCAATTTGCCTCCAACCGGCGGATTCTCATGCCATCTCCCCGTACAATAAAAAGCGCCCTCTCGTTTTTAGGCGCGAAATCTCTATCGAAAGTAGATCGACCGTGCAACTTTTTCTGCGGGACACACCCGAACTCTTTCTGAAAAAGCAGTCCCTATGATACCCAAAATCGGGCCGTTTGTCTCCAGCGATATTTAAAAAAGGCCGGGTTAGAAATCGATCCTTCCGGAAAATATTCAGCAAAGGAACAGGGCAGAACTCACCCCCGACCCGATTGCTCCTAACCCTGGGAAACGAGAAGAGAGACGTTCTTGAAAAATCAGGTTTCCTTCTTAAAATCCTTGACGTTTTAGTTTTTTCAAGGCCAGACGTGCTGGTGACCTGGAAAGTTCCAGCCCGTCCATAATCCCCTTTAAATATCGATAAATCAGATCCACTTCAAGATTGACAAAACTTCCTATTGTTTTCCGGCCCAGAGTTGTTTCCTTGAGGGTATGAGGGATGATGCCGACTTCAAAAGTTTTCTGGTGTAAAGACTGAACCGTAAGGCTGATGCCGTCCACTGCAACGGATCCCTTCCGAGCAAGCGAGCGGATAATATCCTCCGGGGCTTGGATGTGGAGGGTGATGTTGCGGCCCTGTTTCTCGATTCTTTGAATCCGGCCTTTGGCATCAACGTGCCCCGTCACAAAATGTCCGCCGATACGATCCCCAACTTTAAGAGACCGCTCCAGATTGACCCAATCCCCTAATTTAAGATTGCCCAAGGTCGTAGC
>JAMWDC010000011.1 GCA_023819025.1 Candidatus Omnitrophota bacterium
CAGCGATCTGATTCATAACAAAACACTCGAGTCCGTTTCGAGTCATTACCTTAAATTCTGATTTTTATAATAACATCGAACCACAGGGGCGTCAAACATCAAGGCCGAGGCCAGGCCCCCTACTCCCCTTTTTTCTCCCCGAATGTCCACAAATATTTGCAAATTTCCGCCCTCGCCGATTAACCCACCTTGAACTCCTATCTGCCTTAATATCCATCTCGCGATCTCAAATATCGATCTATTTGTTTTCGTGTGGGCCTTTCATGATTTTTCTTAAAAATGCCGTCGCATCATAACCATGAAACTGATCTTTTAATTTACGCTTTATTATTTTCCCCATTTCATTCTTCGGCAGTTCTTTTACAAATTCGTACGCCATCGGCTGCTGGTAGTCGGCAAGATACTGAGCACAGTAACGCCGCAGTTGTTTTTCGTCGATTTTTTTGTCAGCAACTATCACTGCTAAAATCGCCTCCCCAAAGTGCGAATCCGCCACCCCAATCACAGCCGATTCCCGAATGCCTTCAAAGGATGCCAGGACATCTTCGATATCCCTCGGATATACATTAATCGCTCCGGTAATAATCACATCATCTTTGCGTCCGAGATAATACAGAAATCCATCCTCATCGAGTTTGCCCATATCTCCCGTATGAAAATAACCCCCGCGCATACTTCGCTCCGTCACCTCATGCTTTTTGTAATACCCGGAAAAAGCGGTGGCCGTCTTGCAGACAATCTCCCCCTCATTCCCGATCGGTAGCTCTCTGTCGTCTTCATCGACAATCTTGAGAACCACATAGGGAAGAGGTTTGCCGACACTTTTTAGTTTTTTCGCGGAATCTTGGGGCGATAAGTTGGTTGCGATTCCAATTTCCGAAGTTCCGTAGCACTCATGAAATTCACAGTCGAGTTTGGATAGAAGTTGGCCTTTGATTTCGGCATCCAAGGCAGCTGAAGACGAGACGATTTTGCGAAGCGAGGTTAAATTGTAACTGTTTGTTTTAATTTCATCCAAAATCATGCCCAACTGGGATGAAACGGCAATCGTAAACGTAATGCCGTATGTTTGAACGGTCTCAAGCCACAGGACCGGCCTAAATTTTGGTAGGATGACGCCCGTTCCGCCGATCAGTAGCGGCAGCCAAGTCAGCCTGAAGGCCAGGGAATGATACATCGGCGAGCCGATGAGAATCACCTCGGAATCGCTGAGATCATAAAAATTCTTGGCGCCTTCCAGAGAACGCTTTATTTTCGTCTTTTGGCTTAAAACAATGGGCTTGGGTTCGCTCGTTGATCCCGAAGTCATAGTGATCAGATAATCGCATTCGGGCTCGACATCGTACGGAAGCGTCGGAAGAATTTGGCCATCACCGCCGTTTTGCATCAAATTTCTTGATAACGATTCATCGATCGATAAGATCTTGTCGCCTGGCAGCACATCACGAAAATTTTCATGCCGGATTGAAGTTTCCGTTCTCGTGATGACAAATTCGACGTCCGCATGGGAAAAAGCACGCTTCACATGGTTGGCGGGAAGCGTGGGATTCATGGGAACAATGACGGCACCAAGTTTGGCTGCGGCCAGCATACACAAAGCAAAATCCATTGAATTGTGCAACAAAACCGCAACTTTTGACCCTTTCCTTACACCGTGCCTCCACAAAAGACCTGCTAATCGAATGCTACAGCATTGTAGGTCTTTGTATGTCACTGCTTCACTTTGACAGATAAGCGCCGTCTTATCGGGATATCTTTTTACGTTGGAAGCAAAATAATCAAATAGATTCATAGCACGACGAATCCTACATATCTCCTAGTTTCCAGAAGCGGTTTCGTAAATTTTTTTTGCTCCGAGTGTTTTCAATGGCTTATAAAACCCAAAAGGTACTTATGAAACCTTTTCTAGCGTTTTTAAATTTTTGTTCGCCGTCATAGATCTCCCCGCCTTTACAGGCGGGAAGATCCCGCTAAGTGATGGTGATTTTTCACATCCTATCGCAAACGGATCACCCAAATTGATGAGCGCGTATTATTTGCGCAAATTCACCATTTGCCCTTTCGGTTTTAGCATAACCGATTTTTTCGTTTCCAATTTACCGCGGACCTGAACGATAAGTCGATGCGAACATAGACCGGTTCGTTGGCCCTAGGACGCGATTTCTCTTTTAGTTGCAGAGTCTTGGGAAACTCTTTTGAGAACAAAAATTTTAAAGAACTGATAGTCCTCACCCGAAAAGTACCGCAGGACTATAACCATCAATGAATAAACGGTTAGCCCCAGAAAAGGCAGCAAAAACAAAGATTGGCCATGGTAATAACGAAGCACATGCCACATCACCGCACCGGCCAAAAAAGATTTCAAAATAGCCATCACCGGCAAGTGATACCGCAAGTATTTTTTTGAAAAGTACACTGATAAAACACAGCATAAGAAAACTGAAATGGCCGTCATATACACGGTCGCAAAATAAGTGTACCGTGGGATAAAATAATAATTGCCGATAACATTCAGTAGAGCTGTGCCCCCAAGAATGTTGGCGAAAATTTGCTGCTTGTTCAAAGCAGTAAATATCGTTGAAAACAAGGAAACAAACATGGAAAAGAAGAGGATGATGGAAAAGGCCTTAAGAACCCAAACCGATGGAAGAAGCTCGTTGCCAAAAACCAGCGGGATGATTTTATCTGATAGCGCGTACAGTCCAAAACCCATCCCGACAATCAAGACAATCACATATTTAAACAGGTCCGCAACAGCCGTCGTAAATTCGATCGCGCCTTTACGGTAAAGGGCCATCAGCGGCGGAAAAACCACGGCATTGATAATTGCAACGACGATCATGCAAATTTGATAAACTTGATTGCCCGCGCCATAATAACCGACATTTTCATCCGAAGCCAACCATCCCAGCATCACCACATCTGTCCGATAATAAATTAATGCGAATGCCCCGCCGAAAAAAAACGGGACGCTCTCGCGCAAAAGTAAAACGACCCTCGACCATGGAAATTTGAAACTACACTTCAAATAATGCCGCGACAATAACGTCAAGATTCCGAATTGTACCAAACTGGCCAACGAAACAATGAAGATCGCAGAAATAATTGTCAATTTTCCGTACCCCAGAAAAAGAAACAACAAAAAAAGCGAAAACAACCTTTCCGCAACTCGCGATAAGACACTGGGCCAGACGTTCAAATTCGCTTTGGCAATCGCGTCGATCAAATTGCCAAAAACAATGCTGATGATACAAACCGACGATATGGTTAGTGCAATCTTAAAATCCCAATATCTCGAAGAGCATATGGCCAAGATCAGGATAACCAGGATGCAAACTACTGAAATCAATGAACCGACCGCGTAATAGATTCCCATATCCTCAAGAAGGGTCGGTTCGTTCTGCGCAATCTTCTTCGAAAGCAGGGCCGCAGGGCTGAAAATGTAAAGCAGTGCGACCGTATTTACAAGATTGAGGATGTAATAATATTGTCCCAATCCCGCGGCCCCGACGCCACGCGAAAGATAAGCGATAAAAAAATAGGCGAGCACAAGTTCCGCCACGTTGCCGAAGGCGAGGACCACTGCATTGGCAATAGCACGTTCTTTGTACAACATTAGTACATCGGTCGTCCCTTTAGAAATTCCATTTAACGGTTCTTATGACAAACAAGTAATTTCCGCCCTTCAGGATGAGAAGGTTTTTCTTCTGCATCCAAAAAATATTTCCGAATCTCGCTTTTTAAATTTTCAAGTGTATACCATCCAAAACTGTGCGGGGCCTTTTGGTAGGCTTTAAAAAATGACCGCTCCTTCTGGATGAGCGAATCCTCTGGTGGAATAAATTCGATCACAAGGGTCTTGAGGGAAAGTTTATTGAGCGGTTCAAGAATTGCACCAAACGGCTTCCCCTCCCCTAAGCAGAGGTGGTGAACAATCCCAAGTGCTAAAACAAGATCGCACTGTAATCTTTTTTCAAGGGCGAAAAGGACAGGATCTTGCCCCTCACCCGGGTTTGGCCATGCATAGACATCGGGAGTCGGATGAAGAAAATCTATAACCAGAGGCAGAATACGCATATGCTTTCCGCGAATCCGTTCAAAAAGCAGATTCACGCACTCCTCATCAATATCAAAAGCAACAACATCACATCCCAAGCGAGCCGCAAGCAGTGCAAACCACCCCGTGTTGCAAGCCACATCCAAAACGGTGCGGGGTTTATAATGGGTCAATATTTCCTGAACCGATCGCTGCTTTTCTTTCCAGGGACCAGGCTGATCCACGTCAAAGTTTTCACCCTTTTGATCATAGTAAGGCGTGTACCGACTTTTAAACCGGGAAGCTTTTAAAGAACTAATTTCTTTTCTCAAAGCTTTTAAAAATTGCATTTCACCTTGCTGTCCCCTTAGGAGGCGTAAGGCTTTAAAAAACTCCCAGCTCAGAAAAAAAGGGAAAAACATGCCGAAAACTTCGCCAGGACGAATGGTTTGATCCGTTGTATTCAAGGTTCTCGCGAATAAAAGATGCCTCGCCTTCCGCTGATTTCTTAAGTTCATCAGATAAAGCGGCAACAAGAAATACGGCCTAAACATTCGCCGATAATTTTCATAAAAATATTTCGAGGGGAGTTTTAGACATGACCAGATCTTTCGGACCCAATTTCGGCTGAAACTGCCCAGCCAATCTTGCTCTTTAAATTCACGGACAGGGATAATCGACGAGAAGTCCACAAAGACCGGCTTGTCATAATAAAACAAGACATTCCAAGGATGGCTGTCCTTCAGCGCATATCCATACTCTCTGAGTGCAAGGTCTAAATCAATTTGGAGAAGGGCAGCCGCTTTGAGCATTTCCGAAGACCATTCATGGGGGTACGAGATAAATGGGATTCGCTCGTGTTCCAAAATCATGCTGTACTGTCGGCCGTAAGCCACCGATTGATCGAGCTCGCGAGTCTGGATCAAACCACGGGAAAAAATATCGTGGTCACGGCATATCGACAAAATCTCACGATACACCATCCCCTTGCCGGAAACGATCCCTCGAAGAATCCTATCCTTTTCAAAATAAATTTCGCTTATGCAATCCTGTCCCATAACGTCTTTTTACAAATCGCAGTTCTGCTTTTGAAAACCTGAACGATCGATCACCCGCCCAATCTACTGGTAACGAACCAAAGCGTTGCGGCAAAATTCGTCAACTATTTTTTTGGTAACGTCGAATGATAAACGGCATTCGGCTGAAATTTCTGATAGCGAGCGCGTGCCGTCAATCGCATGCATCACGTCAAAGAGGATCTTATTCGAGACCCGGTCAGAATACCAATCCACATGCATGGCAAATCGCGATAAAAACACCTCCCCCTTAAACAGATTGAGCGGAACCGGATCATCAGCACAAAGAGACCTTTTGGGCTTTGCGGCACTCCTCTGGGCGTCGCGATCTCGTTGCAGGCGATCGGCATTTTCCTCAACCTTCTCGATCAAACGAAGAATTACCGATTTGGACTCCTCTAACCCCCTCACAGACAATTTTCCAATTTCGTCGTAACTCGAATGGTAACCATAGTAGGGGCTGTGGGGTTGATCCTCGGGCACAATCCGGGACAGACTTAACATGGGCACGCGTACGCCCGGCGCATTAAATTGTCGTTCATCATTACCCATGATGGATGGAAATCCCACGAACCAGGAATTGGGGTCACAACGTTTAAGTTCCTCTTTAAAACATTGATCTAATTGTGTATTACCGCTATAACTCAATTGAAGCCCAAAAGGATGATCCAATCCCAAGGCAAATAGGGAAAGACCCCCTATCATGTTAGGAATGAGAATCTCATTTTGACTCAGGTAGGCCACCGCACCAATAGTCTCAGGCAAGACTAGATATCGATAGGTAAAATAAAGATTTTTTCGTTGTTGCAGTTCGCGTATCACATCCAAACCAACCGCAACAGCGCTGATATTGTCGTTGACCATATGCGGATGACACAAATGGGCGCAGAGGACAAAAGACCGGTCCGAACGCCCCGGGATTAAAACTTCCCCGACTTTAAGCGTGCCAAACTCGAAGCGCGTACGAATCATCACACGGTAACGGTCATCCGACAGAGATTCCTTCAACCTTTGGGTACAGCACAGCCCCCAATCTTGGTCGTAATATTTGAATTTGAACGGGATGGCATCAGGGATTCTGCGATCGACATAAAGGTGGGCAAACAGTTCATCACGTGAAACTTCGCCAGCAAAAGGTAAAGAATAGGATACAAGATGCAGAGGATTGTCCCGATAATCCAACAATCGTTTACCCTGCATGGTTTCCAGGTAGGCTTCTTCACAAGTCCATTTTTCCGGAAGCACCCACGTCCAACAGGATAAACCCGTTGGGTAACGGTGGATAGTCATGGGGACTTGCGCTGCAAGCGCGTCCAGAGCGTCATCATATCCATCAGAAACAATATCCCGGGGTAATTTCCAAAGGGCGCGGATGATATCCATCATTGAAGCCTTGGGCGGTATCTCGATTCTAAATTGTTTCCGTTCAGTCCGTTTCTTCTCAATCGAAAACAAATCGACCGCAGGCCCACGGGCAAGATACCAAGGATCACTTTTGATATTCTGCGAGCATAAGTCCCACAGATCTTGACACGAAGCACAGATCACCGAGCTTCGCCCAACCTTCACCGACATGACAAGTTTTTGTTTAAACGCATCGTTTTTCAAGCGCTGTAAGTCCGAATCACAATGACTACGATCAACCGGGGCACTGCATAGAATCGAACTTCGCTTCAACTTACCATCCAGAAGCATCTGCCCAGAGAATAACTTCTTATAGCGATAGGGTACTCCGTGCATCTGCTCTACGTAATGGATAAAAGTCACATCTTGAAACTCCCCCCCGATATCACAAATCTTCCCTTTCAACCTGATCAAACGGTCAAAAACACAATCCTCACCAAAACAATCATTCGGTAAATTTTCAATCATTTCTCCCGCACGGGGTCCTTTTCCTGCAACTGAAAAAATGGGATCGAGACTGCGCCGGACAGCCGGCATGCTCCTGAAAAAATTGGTAAATGGATCCATGCTGGACGGCGTCTGAAGAGGATTGAAAATCTGATTCTTGCAGTAGCTATAACTATAGGTTGGCACGATCCACGTACCTTCAGGACCCAAGACCTCCCAGAAGGCATCCCACAGGATTTGATGAGCAACATCTTCACCGGTTCCTTCTTCCGGAGAGCCAAGCATCCCGACACTTACATGACTAAAAACAATGTCCCCTGACCTGATGCCAACCTCCCGTAAAGCTGCCGCAAGCTGCTTTCGGTTATAATGGTAAAGAGATCTCATCCCCTATCCACACCTGCGAGGCGATTTCGAAACACGCTGCATCCCAGTCACTGAAACTTTTGGACTCGATTAAAAATCTTACGGATTCCTGATATCGAGAAGTCTCGACGGTTATCCCCAATCACCATACTCGCCTCACGACTTCAAAACATTCTGCATAACTTCTGCCGACATTACTTCCACGCCACTTGGCCAGCGACCTTATCGATCGAGGAGAGCGGGGATGCGGGGCAGGACGCATCTCGGAAGCATAAACCGCCAACGCCTTGATCTTCTTTTCAAGGTGCCTTTTCTTAACTTCAACATAAAACGTCGGGCAAAAAATCAGCCCGGGTTTGGCGCGTTGCCATTCTGTCGAAGAAGGAACTTCAAAAGAATAGACCTCTTGAACTATTTCGCGAGGCACGGGACGGCATGCGGTTAACGCCGCCTTAAAGGTTAATTGGTGATCGATGTTCAAATCGAATGCGTGGTGTGTCAATACCATTTGCGGGCGAACTTCCCTTTTTTTTCTCGCCACCGCCTTGACCAACTCAAGCAGCGGAACCGTATCGAAACGATTATCCGGAAAGTTGAGGACTTCGGTGGATACAACCCCCAAAATCTTTCCCGCCTTTCCCACACCTTTATGGAGTCGTACCAACTGACGCTGAACCGTGTTCGAATGATGTTTTTCATCGCGAGAAGTAATCCCTTCACCCAAAATAAGGATATGCACCCTATGCCCTTCTTCGGCCAATCGGGCCAAGGTGGCTCCACAACCTAAAATTTCATCATCCGGATGGGCCGCAACGACAAGAATGGATCTTTTCATAGTTTTATCTGCCTCTTCAAAGTAATCGTTACTTTGGATTCGACTTGATTCTTTTTAAGAATTGCTCGAGTAAATTCAAATCGGAGATGCCGGCTCTCAAGAAAGGCATGGGGATACCCTTCGGCATCGAGCATTCGGATAAAATCGTAAACGGACTTTAGCGTCTTAAGATTCTGAATATTGCTTTCCGCAGGGATTCTCCGCCTAAACCAAACAGCCTTTCCTTTTTGCGGTAACGGCTTCGGGTTATTCCGGATGATCTCTAAAATCATCTGCAGAATGATTCTCGTCGCCCTTTCGTAAATTTGCTGGGCGGTACCTTTCAAGCTCAAATTTCGCTTCAGGTAAACATCTCCAGCGTCAATTTTCCCAGTAGCGCGGATCGCCGAGATTTTCGTCTTCCTGATTCCTCGGGTGATCAAATTCTGAAGAGGCGTGCCTCCCCGACCAAAAGGGACATCCGTCATATGAAAGATCACGCATTCGAACTCAGTATAAACCTCAGGTGGAATAAAAAAAGACCAATGGGGGAAAAAGATATAACGTGGCCGAAGCGCTTTGAGCCGGGGTGCCGTCAATTGTTTTCGTTTGGTTAACAGTATAAATTCTCCGCGAGACAGTTTCCTCAATTCTCCAATCATCCCCGGCTTCCAAATCTTTGATGCCGCAATCACGTATCTCATAAAACCATATCCCACGTTAAAGGGGTGCCTTTTCGAAGGGCCGACTTCGCGTGTCGGCCTAAAATTTTTTCATAAAACTTAGGACATAACCCAAGGCCGGGACGAATAATACGCAAATTTTGTTGACTGAAAGTCTCGCCTTCCTGCATATCCTCAACCACATAGATGGAGCGGCGGAATTGGAGACTCTTTTTTTCCTGCGGGGTTGGACCGTAGTGAACGTCTCCGACCGCATCATAAACCTTTCTCGCTTCTCTAACCAAAAGGGCCATTTCGCCGGGTTCCAAAGAAAATGCTGAATCGACCCCTCCGTCTGCCCTGGACAACGTAAAATGTTTCTCTACCACGCGGGCACCCAAAGCGATTCCCGCAAGTGCAATTCCGACACCCAGTGTATGATCGGACAGTCCCACCGTCAGCCCGAAGGATTCCCTCATATGAGCTATCGTCCTTAGGTGACATTCACCGGGAGCCGCCGGATAAGCACTCGTGCACTTCAGAAGTACGATCTGATCATTCCCCGTATCGCGGATGGCCTCAACGGCTTCTGTCAATTCTTCCAGGGTTGACATTCCGGTCGACATTAAGACGGGTTTGCCCGTCGCGCCAACTTTCCTGAGAAGTGGAATATCCGTATTCTCAAAAGAGCCAATTTTGTAAGCAGGCACATTCAATGTCTCTAAAAAATCAACCGCGGTAAGATCAAACGGCGTGCTGAAAGAAATGAGCCCCAACTCCGCGCATTTACGGAAAATGGCCTCGTGCCATTTCCAAGGCGTCGATGCTTCTTGATAAAGTCGATAAAGACTTCTGCCTTTCCATAGGCTTTGCTCATCTTCGATAAAAAACTCTTTGCCAGAGGCATCGATTGTCATGGTGTCCGCGGTATAAGTTTGAATCTTGACCGCATCGCAGCCAGCCTTCGCCGCAGCCTCCACAATCTGAATCGCGCGTTCGAAAGATTGGTTGTGATTCGCAGACATTTCGGCCACCATAAACGGAGCATACCCATCGCCAACTAAGCGGGAACCGATTTTGACAACATTTCTTGCGTTCGTCATCATCCAAAATGGCAGGTGATTATCATGAATGTGCACAAAATTTGAATCAAACTATCTCACCGCCTCACATCTAACCAAAACCTTTCGCTAAAATTTTAAAGTAAACCCCTAACTCCAAATTCAGCACCAACCAATTTTCTTAAAACAGATTCGTGATAAGTCAGTGCTGGGCCCTCACAACCCATGATCATCGTGTAACCGCACTACAGTGTTTTCCACGGCCAATTCATCTATGTATATTCTCATCAATTTTGTCGTCCATGCAAACCTGTTTCATTAGGTGATATTTTTTGCTTTTTTTGCTGAATCCGCAAAGGTTAGGAAAGAAGCTTTAGGAGAACCTATGGATGGACGCTACAGACACCGTTTGACTCGTCGTATCATTTCAATGGCTTGAAATCCTTTGACCTTACATTTTTTTCTTTCCCTGAAGCCGGCCCTGTGGAATAAGCGAATCGATCGATGGTTATCGGATTTCACCAGGGCTAACAATCCATCAAGATCCACATTTTTGACGAGGTCGTCACAAGCAAGTCTCAAAGCCTCGAGGCCATAACCACGCCCCCGCTGGTCTTTCTGAATATGGATATCGATCTCGGCCAATTTATTATCCCTAATATCAAACCGCACTTGTCCCACCAAAAGACCTTCCAGCGTTTCGATGATGTAAATGAAACATTTCGGACTCTGAAGCCTGCTTTGGAACCAACGGACATGATCCATCCACTCGATGGGTTCAGGGTCGAATGCAGACAATCGAACATCCGGCTCATTGCGCCATTCCCACAGCAATCTACAGTCGCCTTCCTTAGCACGCCGAAGCTTCAGCATCGACTCTCACCCCTAGAATTAAGATCATCATCCATCCGATAACTCATGGATTTTGCACTTGTCCATGCTTGGAGTCTCCAGAAATCATCGGGCGGGCATTAACGTTTCTTACCGCAATCCCCTTCTCTACCAAATACTGTTTGGCCCCGAGCGGAGTTTGTGGTGTAAACTGGAAAATGCTTGCGGCTGCAACGGCAGAGGCATGGCCATCCCGAACCGCCTCATACATATGTTGATAATTTCCACACCCCCCATTTGCGATAACCGGAATTTTGACGCGGGATGTCACTGTCCTTATCAATTCAATGTCATAACCTTGCATGGTCCCGTCTCTTTCGATTGACGTTAGAAGAATTTCGCCAGCCCCTAATGCCTCCACTTCGAGACACCAATCGGATACTGCCTTACCGGTGGGACGTGTACCGCTATGACTAAAGCATTCAAACTCGCCGTTGCCTGAATGCCGGGCATCGATACTGACAACGATACATTGGGAGCCAAAATATCGGGATGCCTCTCGAATCAACTCAGGATATTCATAAGCGGCACTATTAATGCTTACTTTGTCCGCACCGGCACTCAGCAACTGACGGATCGTCTCCACATTTTTCACCCCGCCGCCAACCGTCAGCGGGACAAAACAATCACCGCTCCATTCTGCAATCGACCCGAAATCGGGCCCGGAATTTTCCAAGCTTGCCGTAATATCCAAAACCACGAGTTCATCGACCTCGCGGGCATTGTGAACGCGCACAGCCGGCAAAATGGTTCCAATCCTTCGCCAGCTATGAAATTTAACTCCCTTAACAAGACCGACCTTTTTCCATAAAAGTGTCGGCATCACCCTGACTTTGAGCATATCCTTTTGCACTCCGTGATCGGACTGCGGTCTTGCGCAAAATCATCATAAGCTCAAAAAATTCCTTAACAACTGCAGACCCGGACGTTGACTCTTCTCCGGATGAAATTGCACCCCAACAACGTTATGCTTTATAACAGCCGAGACAAAATTTCCGCAATACGGTGTCAACGCTAACACATGTTCCAAATGGGCGGCCATAAGTTGGTAACTGTGCACAAAATAAAAATCAGTCCCCGGAAGGATCCCTTTGAAAATCGGATGAGATTTAACCGGATAAACCTCATTCCATCCCACGTGAGGAATGTGTTCGGAGGCGGACTGGGGTTGTAATTTTACGACTTCACCGGGAATGATGCCCAATCCTTCATTGACATCCCCCTCATACCCTCGATCCGCTAAAAGTTGCATGCCGAGACATATGCCTAAAAAGGGACGCCATTGCTCAAGAATTGATTTTTTAAGGGGTTCGAACCAACCCTGAGATTTGAGATTGGAGATCCCATCGGAAAAGGAACCCACACCGGGCAAAATAATATGGCTCGCCTTGGAAATATCGGTAGGATGGTGAGAAACCAGGACGCGGGCGCCGCATTCTTCCAGCGAGCGTTTGACCGACCCGAGATTCCCCATCCCATAATCAATCACTAAGACACTCATGACGAATGATCCAGGTAAAAATGATCCCTGAAATCTAAAAAAGTGTTAGCCCTTGGGTGCAATCGGCGGGACAGGTAAAGGATTATCGTACAGTATCTTGGTCAGGTTGCCTTGCTTATCCTTTACTAAATTGCCATTCTCATCCGTCAGAAACAACTTCTTATTTGTAAACTTATCGCAGATCTGTATAAATTCATCCACACGTAGGTCCAACGGTTTTAATATTGCTTCGAGAGGTTTTCCGAGATAGCTCCAAGGAAATTTTCCATCATGCATTCTGACCAATGCCATCGCGTCTTTACGGGTCAGCCTTCCGCGTCGTATATGAAGGCTGGCAATATCCGAGGCCCGGCTAAAGCCAAACTTGAGAAATTTAAAATAATCATGAATCCCCGTCTGATAATTATCGAGGTTTTCATAATTCACGATCGAACCTTCGACCGTCTTGGGATAGGTCGTGAACCCATAAGTTTGCGAGATCAAGGCATTTCCGTATCCGTCCCAAGGGATATAATAACCCAGGAAAAGACCCGACACCCCCACACGCTTCAAATCCTCATCGGAGGGATAGGTATAGGGAATCAAGTCTCTGGGTTCAAGACCGTCGATTCCTATGAGATCCGAGACGCGAAGCCCTAAGAGGCCTCCGAATTCTTCAAGCCATCTGCGATCTAATATATTATTGGCGCTGGCCGTCTCAGGCCCTCCATATTCATTCTGAGAATTTTCCCCCCAAATAATCAGCGGCACGTTCATTTGAACTGCCACGCGGACCGGGATCGTAAAAATCCCCACATGCTCCGGCCAGGAAACATCACCGACCCGGGTCAATCCGATCCGATTTAACAAGCGGCGAACTCTAACATTGGGGGAGAATTCAATATAATCCACACCCAAGTTTTTCAAATTTTCAATGTTTTGCCTGCCGATGTCGCTAAGATGGCAAGTCGTAGCCGTGACGCATAATGGATTCATGCCGAATTCCAAGATACGAATCGTTTGATACGTACTATCTTTTCCCCCACTGACCGGAATAATACAATCCCATCGGCTGCCATCCTTTGAGCGATACCTTTCGAAAATATCCAATAACGCCTGCCGCCGTTGTTCCCAATCGATCGACTTCCGGTTCTCATAATTCCGGCAAGCGCTGCATACGCCTTCGTCATCAAAAGATAAATCAGGTTTCGTATCCGGCAAGACACAGCGTGTGCAATAGCGCATCATGTTGACGTCCCCTTCATCTTTCGTCGGTCACTCCGATTTGCTTCTTTCTCTTCTCGAGCAAAAACCAGTTCAAATCATCCTGAGGAAAATTAGGATCACGGTGATAGATAAAACCGTAATCAATGAGTCGTAAATTCGGAAACCGATCGAGCATTTCCCCCGCAAAATCTCTTTTAAACAACACATCGCTGTGCCCCCGGTACTTAACCTGAATCGGGGTTGGGTTATAATATTCCGCAACGCAAATATAACGATGACTTGCGGCGTGTATTATATCATAGGCTTGCCCAAGCTTATGCGGATTCACGTGAATTAAAAGTCCCCTCACCAGAACAAAATCGTAGACTTGTTTACCTTTGAAATCAAAAATACTTCTTTCATAAACTTTTACGATTTTCGACCGACGAAGAGCCGCGGCTGCCTTGTGATTGATTTCCACTGCTGAAAGCTTCACTTGAGGAAGGAGATGTTTGATGGCCAAAAGGTTTATTCCAATATTGGCACCGAACTCGATCACCGAGCGGACACCTTCGGTATTTTTCAAAACTTGAGACAGAAACGCAATACGATGAGCCACAGTTGACAATCTTTTTTCTCTCTGCGTGTAATCGTCACCGAATGCCCCCCTCCAAAAGTCCTCTTGCACCATCGCCGAATCTGACTTTTTCTTGGTAAAACCGGTGGTACATGGAAATGGACTCATCCTATCTCCTTTTGACGGACATGGGCATTTATCTGTTTCAGTTCGGGGTGATCCCTAAATAATTCCAAGATGTCAGTATATCCGAAATCAGGCTTTTGAGGGTAGAGATATTCGTAAATTTTTGCCACCAGCCGGAAATCGTCTATCGTATCAACCGTCAGCCGCAAATCACTATGGTCTTCCGTATCCAGGATATCGATTCGCGGAAACCGATCCGGTTGCCGCATGATAAAAGGGGTTACATGTTCCCTGTCCGAAACCGTTTTCGCCTCATGAAAAGCCGTCTCTAGGGCCGCAAAACTTACGACTTCAACATCCAAACCACGCGGGAATGTCCGTCGGCAACAATTAGTCACGTAAGGTACGGATGCGTTATTCCCCCTGTAAATACGAACTGCGTGGCTGACAACCT
>JAMWDC010000012.1 GCA_023819025.1 Candidatus Omnitrophota bacterium
GGCCCGTAACCGTTGAGTGATGGTCAATACCAGATCCGTCGCAGTCCTTCCGGCCGCCAGGTCACCCGATAATCGGACCCCCACGACCTCTGGAATCAGCATCGAAATCGGCTGGCCGAGCATCGCGGCTTCGGCCTCAATCCCGCCCACGCCCCATCCCAAAACGCCGAGACCGTTGATCATGGTGGTATGGGAATCCGTGCCGACGACTGAATCCGGATACGCCAGTGTCTCTTTGCCGCTCCTTTTCTTCACGACCACTTCGGAGAGATATTCGAGATTGACCTGATGAATGATTCCCGTGTCCGGAGGGATCACCCGGAAATTTCTGAACGCCTCTTGCCCCCAGCGAAGAAACTGGTAACGTTCGCGATTGCGTTCGAATTCTTTTTGAACATTCAGGCGAAAGGCTTCGGCGGAACCGAAAAAATCCACCTGCACCGAATGATCAATCACCAAGTCAATCGGTTTGACCGGATTGATTTTCCTGGGGTCTTTTCCCATTTTTTTTACCGCATCCCGCATCGCGGCAAGATCGATCAACGCAGGGACTCCTGTAAAATCCTGAAGAATCACACGCGCTGGTGTAAACGCAATTTCCTTATCGGATTTCTTCTTAGGATTCCAGCGGGCGAGGGCCTCAATATCTATGCTTTTAACGATTCTGCCGTCCTCATGACGCAGAAGATTTTCCAGCAAGATCCTTATGGAAAAGGGTAAACGGGAAATATCGCCCAAGCCTGCTTTTTTCAAGGCCTCCAGGCGGTAAATCGTGAAGGTTTTTCTTCCGGCTTTAAAAAGTGATCGGCTGTGGAAACTATTCATGATTCTTAAAAAAAGCACCTAACCCCAGTTATAGGCCGAGCCTTAGGCAATTTTGACGAACCTCTTCGGCTGATTTTCGAAGAGCCGTAATCTCCTGATCGGTCAAAGGGATCTCAACCACTTCCCGAACCCCTTTTGAGCCAAGCCTTGCGGGAACCCCGCAATAAACATCTTTGATTCCGTACTCCCCCTTGAGATAAACGCACGAGGGGATAACCTCTCCGAGATCATAGACAATGGCATTTACCATTTGAACCACAGAGGAGGACGGAGCGTAATAAGCGCTTCCTGTCTTTAAATATTTGACAATCTCGGCGCCGCCGTCCCGTGTCTTCTGATGAATGGCTTCAATCTTATCAATCTCGAGAAGATCCGTGAGCGATATCCCCTTAACTTTTGTTTGGCCGGGAACAGGAACCATGGCATCTCCATGTCCACCGAGAACCATGGCCTCGACATCCGAAGGATCGCATTTTAACTCCTCAGCAATAAAATAGGCGTACCGTGCGGCATCAAGCGCACCGGCCATGCCCAATACCCGTTCGCTCGGAAAGCCGGATTTTTTCCACGCCAGATAGGTCATTACATCCAAAGGATTGGTCACGACAAGCAAGATGGTGTCCGGAGAATACTGGATGCATTCGAGGACAACACTCGAAAGGATCTCGGCGTTTTTTAAAAGTAAGTCATCGCGGCTCATCCCCGGTTTGCGCGCGAGCCCGGCTGTAATCACCACGACATCGGAACCCCGGGTATCGGCGTAATGCGTTGTCCCGGTGATGCGGGTGAGGAATCTCTCGATGGAGGCTGATTCCATCATATCGAGGGCCTTGCCTTGAGCCAGCCCCTCGACAATGTCAATTAAGACCACATTGGCTATTTCTTTTTCAACAAGGCGTTGAGCGGTTGTCGCGCCGACAAATCCTGCCCCCACAACGGTCACTTTAGGTTTGTAGCCCATAAATTTTTGCTGACATTAGTACCGCGTTCGTTAAGTTCAAGTGATATTTCCCCTTTGAAGTTATCGAACGGCCTATCAGCTTTTTCTTAGCTTGGAAATAATGGCGTCACCCATCTCGCGGGTACCTACAGCCGATGGATCGTTACGGTCTGGTTTGAGATCGTAGGTTACATATTTGCCTTCGCGAATGACCTCGGCCACAGCTTTTTCGAGACGGTCGGCCGCTCCGTTTTCATTCAAATGCCTCAGCATGAGGACTCCGGAAAGAATCACCGCGCAGGGATTGACCTTATTGAGCCCCTTATATTTCGGGGCCGAACCGTGCGTGGCTTCAAAAAGCGCGTATTGATCGCCGATATTCGCGCCCGGCGCCACACCGAGCCCGCCCACGAGCCCGGCGCAAAGGTCCGAGATCACATCCCCGTAAAGATTCGGCGTCACCATCACATCGTATTTTTCCGGATGTTGAACAAGCTGCATTGTCATATTATCCACAATGCGGTCTTCGAATTCGATATCCGGATATTTTTTCGCCGTTTCCCTGGCAACTTCCAGAAAAAGTCCGTCCGTCATCTTCATAATGTTTGCTTTGTGAACCGCAGTTATCTTTTTTCTCTTATATTTGCGCGCATATTCAAAGGCGAATCTGACAATGCGCTCGGTCCCATAGACCGAGATAGGTTTGATGCTGATGCCGGAATCTGCCCTGATTTTTTTGGAGGTGAATTTTTCGATCTGTTGAATGAGTTCCCGAGTTTCGGGTTCTTGCTTTCGGAACTCAATCCCCGCATAGAGATCTTCGGTATTCTCGCGCACCACCACCAGGTCGATATCCTGATAACGGGATCGCACGCCGGCATAGGACTTGCAAGGCCTGACGCACGCGTAGAGATCCAATACCTGCCGAAGAGCCACATTGACGGATCGAAATCCCGTGCCTATGGGCGTCGTGATCGGCGCTTTAAGAGCCACCTTATTCCCCCGAATGGACTGAATCACGCGGTCAGGAAGCGGGGTCCCTTCCTTTTCCATCACATCCGTGCCGGCATTCTGAATCTCCCATGCGATCGGCACGCCTGTGGCATTGATGCAGGCTTGCGCTACCTCTGCGAGCGAAGGCCCGACGCCGTCTCCGGGGATTAAGGTCACATGGTATGCCTTCATGATTTACTGATCCAAATAAACGGCCGGAGCGAGATGAAAACCTTTCCTAGCCTGGTATCATAACCTTTACGCGCTATTGACGTTAAAGAAGCTTGACTTTTCATACGGTTATTGTTAGATAGATTTGGTATTTTATATGAATCGAAGAAAAATTAAAAGCACCCTCTTAGACGCACTTGTGAAGGCCGGAAAGCTCCTGAAGACTTCCATTCAAGACCGCCGGATCACTGCCAAAAAATCGGAGCTCAACCTTGTGACCGCAACCGATCAGGCAGCCGAGACACTTATCCTCGGCATCATCCAGCGTAAATTCCCGGACCATGCGATTCTCAGTGAAGAATCCCCTGCCCAAGGAAATTCGTCCTCCCGTTGGATCATCGATCCTCTGGACGGTACGACAAACTTTGCCCACACGTATCCCCATTGTTGTGTTTCGATTGCTTTTGAAGAAAACGGCAATATTGAATTCGGGGGTGTCTTCGATCCCTTTCGCAACGAAGTCTTCTTTGCCGAACGGGGCAAAGGAGCCTCCCTGAACGGAAAACCCATTGCCGTTTCGAAGGTTCCAGCGTTGGGAGAATCCCTCTTATGCACGGGATTTCCGTATGACCGGCGGGAGAAACCGGATGAGTATTTAGACGTTTTCCGGACCCTGATGGTCAGGGTTCACGGGATTCGGAGGTCGGGCGCCGCGGCACTGGATCTTTGCTATGTCGCCTGCGGCAGATTTGACGGTTTTTGGGAGCTTAAATTAAATCCATGGGATAAGGCGGCCGGGATGCTGATGGTTCAGGAAGCAGGCGGCCGACTCAGTGATTTTTCCGGCAGCCCGTTAACTTTAGAAGACGTACAAAATGTGGCCTCCAACGGATTTATCCACGAAGAAATGCTCGAGGCTTTAAGACCTTTCAAGGAAATGGAAAAGTAAAATCAACCATGCCAAAAAAGAAATCCAAAAAAGACGATCTCCCCAAACCCCGAAAGATCTGGGGAATCAATCCGAAGACCCGAGTCGAACCCTCGGGGAAAATCTACCATCGGGCCGGCGCGAAAAAGAGGGGTAAAAGCTGGGTCGATCAGATCGATTGGTTTGGGGAAAAGCCGGGATAAAAAACCGGAAGGTTCTGAAGTCCCGCGGGCACCTGCAAGGGATAATGACCCTTGTCTGTTGTTTATATCTTCCGATACTTCTTTTCTGTTACTTGTTTCTTGTCTGCTGATCTCTCTGTTCCTTACTTCCTTTTTCTTGTTTCCCTTATAAATATTTGCTCACAAACTCACACGGCTTTTTCCAGAAATCCTCGCCCGCGACATAGGGGAGATTATTATGATCCCCTTGGGGTATGGTAAAGAATTCTTTGGGTGCAGGGGCCTTTTCAAAAATCTTGATTCCCATTTTATAAGGACAAATTTCATCGTGAGTACCGTGGAGCATAAAAAGCGGGGCCTTCAGTTGACCGATATAATCGACATTTAAAAATTCGAAATCCCGGATAAACATTTTTGGAACAAACGGATAATGAATTGAGGCAAGATCCAGAAAAGATGTATAGGCGGCCTCCAAAATCACGGCCCCGACTTTGTGTTCGGCTCCAAGACGGATCGCCGGATGAGTCCCCAAGGATTCCCCGTAAAGAATGACCTGCGCCGCAGGAATTTTTTTAACTTCGGTCAGCCATCCGAATGCGGCGTGTGCGTCTTTCATCACGTCGTCTTCATGTTCGATTTTCCCTTCACTTTGGCCGTAACCGCGGTAATCCAATAAAAAAGCCGAATATCCCTGATCGATCCAGCCTTTGATCTTAAAAAGCCGATGCGAAATATTTCCGGCATTCCCGTGAAAAAACAAGAGGACACCTTTCTGCTCCGGGGCTTGAAGAAACCAGCCATGAATTTTGATCCCGTCTGAGGTCTTCAAAAAGACGTCGTCGGACACGAACTTATAATCTTCAGGCCTTTCGTAGAAATCCCTCTGGGGGAAGAACATCATGGACGTAATCATAATATTCAAAATCCAACGCAAGAATCACATATGCCTAACATATTATGCCGTAAAGAGTTAGAGTATTAGCCTTTGGGGTTAGACCCTGAGGAAGTCTTTTTCCAAAAACCGGGGATCTTCGTCTGGCATTTCGGACATATGCCGCCTGCCGGTGATATTTTATCCAGAAGGATTTGAAAGCCGAACCGTTTCACGAGAAGCTCGCGGCAGCCGTGGCAATACGTATTTTCTAAGCTCCCGGCCATGCCCGGCAAATTGCCTGCGTACACATAGCGAATCCCCGCACGTTTCGCAATCCTAGCGGCTCTCACGAGTTCCGTGGCCGTGGTACTGCGAAGATCGAGCATTTTATAGTCCGGGTGAAAGGCTGTAACATGCCAGGGGATGTCGGGGGAAACGGAAACCAGAAATTCCGTGAGACGTTTGATTTCATCATGGGAATTATTGAAACCCGGGACTAAGAGAGTCACCACCTCGATCCAAATACCCCGTTTGTAAAGTTCCTGGATCGTTTGGCAAACAGCCTGCAGGGTCCCTCCCAGTTCGCGGTAACGTTGATCACTAAAACCTTTCAGATCGACCTTAAACAGATCCATCCATGGTTGAAGGTAATCAAGAACTTCCAGGGTCGCATTTCCGTTGGAGACGTAGGAGGTGACCAATCCTGCTTTCTTCGCCTCTCTGAAAATTTCAACTGCCCATTCCGTGGTGATCAAGGGTTCGTTGTAGGTACTCGTGATCACCTGACAGTGCCGTTGAAGAGCGACACGGACAATTTCTCGGGGATCTAAACGGACAAGTGCACCGCTCGCCTCGGGATCCTGCAAGACCTGGCTCGTGATCCAGTTTTGACAAAACGAGCAGTGATAATCGCAGCCGAGCATCCCGAAACTCATGGCGCGTGATCCGGGCAGGGCATGATAGAAAGGTTTCTTTTCGATGGGATCATCCTGGAGGGCCGCAACATAGCCGAAGGGGACATAAAGCTTTCCCCAGCGGTTATATCGCACACGACAAACGCCTGATTTCCATTCAGGAATGAGACAGCGGTGAGCGCAGGCAAAACACCGGACCATCCCCTCCGGTGTTTTTTCATAAAGCACCCCTTCACCCGTATTATCTCGCAAGATATCGGCTAACGATTGCTTAAGCATGGGGAGATATTATACACGATGATGCTTTTTGGGCACGGATATTTCCCTGTTAAAAAACGGCTTTGTAGCGCAAAGTCATCATGGCAGGGACGATTCGCGAACCACCCCTTACGGTTGTCGCGATCCGCACGCTTGAAAAAATCGCACGCCCTCTCTATGATACGGCCATGCGAAAACGCAACATTCAGCGAATGAGGAGCAAACTTTTAGGCTGGTTTAAAACCCATGCCCGTGATTTACCCTGGCGACGGACAAAGGATCCATACAAAATCTGGGTTTCGGAAATTATGCTCCAGCAGACCCAAGTCGAAACCGTGATTCCCTACTATCGCAAATGGATCAAACGTTTTCCCACAATTCGTTCCCTTGCTCAGGCATCTTTATCGGAAGTTATGAAACATTGGGCGGGATTGGGCTACTATCGCCGCGCAAGGATGTTTCATCAGGCAGCAAAACTTGTCAGCCGTCAGTGCCACGGGAAAATTCCTCGCTCCGCAGAAACACTCCGCAAACTTCCGGGGATCGGACGGTATTCGGCCGGTGCTATTGCAAGCATTGCATTCGGCCAGCCCGAGCCGGTTCTGGACGGAAACGTAAAACGGATTCTCTCACGGATCTTTGCCCTTAAAGAACCTGCGGACAGTCCGCTGGGTGAAAAGAAGTTGTGGGAAATTTCGCGGATTCTTGTGGCAATGGTTGTGGATGGGGCACCCCGTTCCCACGATTGCGATCGACAATTTTACCATCCCGGCGATCTAAATCAGGCCATGATGGAATTGGGTGCAACCGTGTGTCTTCTTGAAAATCCTCGGTGTGAAACTTGTCCGGTTTCCAGACTCTGCGTCGCTCATCGGATGAAACGGGAAAACGATTTCCCCAGAAAAAAAAGCAGGGAACGTTCGAAGAGAATCAGAAACTACGCATTGATTTTGCGCCGAAACGGGAAGGTCTTAATTCAAAAACAACCAAGGGATGCGCGCTGGGGTGGGCTTTGGATGTTTCCTTATTGGCAGGACAAGAATTCGATGATGCGGGATGTCACAAATTGCTTCAGCGTAGGGGCAGTTCGCGAACCGCCTCTACCCTTGCAACACAAATTATCCATCGACCATGGCTTTACAAAATACCGGATAAAATTGCACGTGTATGAATTCAATGACGCCTCTGCACCCCACCCCCTGCCTCATTCACGCTGGGTCCCTATCCACCATCTCACCCGATACGCCTTCCCCTCCCCCCATCAAAAAATCGTGAGTCACCTTCTCGAGAACGTACGTTGATAAACCAAAATGGTTTTCACGGATTTTTGCACAGATTATATCGACCGAAAGATCCTACCTAGTTTCGCTGATACTTTTTTACATTCAGAACTAGGCAATAAAAGTAAATTTTCACCAAAGGGGGTGGTTTGTTTATAGAATTTTCCCTTTTGATATTGATAAAAAATATAACCAAGAGGAATCAGCAAATCTCCAGCTTCTTCGTAAGAAACACCGTATTGCTCCATCCACCAATGATTAAATTCACCAAAAATGATCGGTCGGTTTTTTTCTATAAAAGATTTAGCCCCGCGAAGAAAGAAAACTTCAGCCCCTTCTATATCTAACTTGATAAAACTGCAATGATCGATCTCTAGTTTTTCTGCTACCTCATCCAATCTCTTCATCGTAACAATCTGTTTTTCTTTCTCAACTTGCGGCCCTTGAACAGGATCAATGCTCCCCATGACCAGTGCTGCATTACCCGTGGTGGCTTTATGTCGTGCATCAAAAATCATTGTGCATTCTTTCTCGACATCACCCAGAGCTAAAGGAAAGGGGATGATTATGTTTTGAAAACCATTCAGGGCTATATTTTCTTGAAGTCGCCTATAATTATGTAGAATAGGTTCGAACGCGAAGATTCTTCCCCTTTCTAATTTTTTCAATCGATTGGCAAATGCAATCGAGTAAAATCCAATGTTCGCCCCCACATCTAGGATCACCCACCTTGACTCAATAAGTTGGGATAGAATATTAATAAGGTCATATTCGTACTCGCCCGTGTAATACGTAAATACGTTGCTTCAGTTATTCCCTTCCCTTGGTGGGGAGGGTGAGGGAGGGTGTGACGAATCGCTATGCCCCCACCTTAAGTGAGGAGGAATCCTATTCTGTGAAAACTGGAGCAATTCATACGTAAGTTTTTCTGTTTCGCTTCGCAAATCAATTTTTATAAGCGTTCCATCCCTCATGACTATTGTTCTAGTAAGAGCTGGATCCTTCGAGAACTTGATAACCCACCGAGTCAAAATATGCCCTATCCGCCCACGCCCCCGAAGTCCTTTTAAGGATCGTAAAAGGAAAGCTAACCAATCAACAAGTCCAGCTATGGACATAATTATTTTCCTCCAATCAATCCGCTTGATCCTATTTTATTTTATAGCCCTCCCCGTATTGCACCTCCCTGCACTTCATAAAAAAGAGAGAATTGTAGAACATCTTCTTGAAAATTAAGGGTTTGGTCAGAGGGGCACCCTACTCTTGCTTACTTCCCTTTGCCCAAGAGGACGACGCGGATGGTCTTGAGAAGAACTTGAAGATCGAGACCGAGTGATATGTTTTTGAGGTAGTAAAGATTATACCGGAATTTCTTTTCGTAATCATGAACGGTCGTGGTGTGACGGAGAGTGCACTGCGCCCATCCGGTAAGGCCGGGCTTGACCGTAAAGACGGCGTCATAAAAAGGGATCTTCTTGCGGCATCTGTCGACAAAATACGGGATCTCCGGTCGCGGGCCGATCAAACTCATATCACCTTTCATCACATTAAAAAGCTGCGGGATCTCGTCTATATGGTAACGCCGGATCCATTTCCCAAGCGGAGTCGCAATAAGCCGATTTTTCTTGACCTGGGTCATGGTCCGCAATTTGATCAATTCAAAAGCCTTGCCGTTGATCCCGATCCGCTTTTGCAGGAAAAATGGATTTTTGCGCTCAAAAAGGAAGATTAGCAGGCTGGCCGCGAACAGACCAGGGGCCATGAAAACAAAAAGGATGCCTCCGAAGAATAAATCCATCCCGCGTTTCAATCTCAAATAGGGATTCCTCTTGACCTGCGACATCAAGCCCAAAAGATAATGGCTGCCGAGAAGCCGAAAGGGGATGTCCCCGTTGATTTGTTCGAAAAGATGGATCGCGCTTGTCACCATCACCTGCCGGGCGAGAAGTTGGGACATAACCCCCGCTTCGGAGAGTTCCTCCCTGGAGTCAAATGCAAGGACCACAAGTTCGATTTTGTACCAGTCAATCAAAGAAAGGAGCGAGGCCACCCCGCCGATCACGGGGATGCCGTTTTTCTGGCCTCCCGGCGGTTTTTTGTTTTCATAGATAAGCCCGATGACCTCGATTCCCGAATGGGGTGTGGTTTTAATCACTTTGACAAGTTCACAGGCAAGCGGACCGGTGCCCACAATAAGCGCCCTTTTATCGAGAAGCCTCGATTGAAAGAAGAAATCGTACAACAGCCGTATCAAAAAAATCAGGGGTATGAGAAATGTCATGGTATAAACAAAGATGAGGCGCGATAAAAGGAAACTGCGATCCAAATACGAGACTGAGGCAATGAGCAGGCCGCCGATCCCGACACTGAAAAGCACCTCCACGAATGTCTGGGTTTTACCGAAATGGTTGTAAGGATAATAAAGGTCAAAAATATAAAAAAGTGAAGGAAAGATGATCAAGGCCAAATAAGAGATTGGATGGTCCAACAACCCCACCGGACCATAACCAGACTTCAGATAATAT
Source organism: Candidatus Omnitrophota bacterium (assembly GCA_023819025.1). Lineage (GTDB taxonomy): Bacteria > Omnitrophota > Omnitrophia > Omnitrophales > Aquincolibacteriaceae > JAMWDC01. Next base: position 9,891 of record JAMWDC010000012.1, read on the forward strand.
CCCGCAGAGTAAGAGCCCGTGATGGCCCCCAGATCAAGAATCAATAACAGAAAGCTTCGTTTCGATATCGTAACAGACATCAGCCGATCACCGCCTTGATCAATTGTGGACTCAGCACATCCCTTGAAAATTTTTCAGCCGCCAATTTTTGACTCCTTCTTTGAATCTGGATCTTCTGGAATTCCTCAAGAGAACGCAGATTCCGAATGCCCTCGACGACTCTTTCCTTGTCCCCGTGTTCTACCTGATATCCCAGTCCTTCCCTCAAGATCATCTCCCCAATAGGGCTCGTCCGAGGACCGATATACAGGAAAGGACGGCCTATCATAAGGATGCCATAGATCTTGCACGGATGCACGATTCCTACATAAGGTCCTCCCATAATGACGACATGAATATCCGCCCCGGAAAGCGAAAATTTCATGTCCTGACGGGCCTGATAGGGTAACTGAAGAATATTAGAAAGACCGTTTCTGTCTTTAAACCTCGTCACATCCTGAACCCGCTCGCCCCCGCCGATAAAGACAAATAGGACCGACGGATCGTCTTTCAGGGCTAATGCCGCCCCAAGGAGGGTATCCAACGGATGGCAGATACTATGATTTCCCGAATACATCACAACAAATTTTCTATCCAGCCCGTATTTTTTACGGAACGGATTTTTCTCATGAGGAATGGTTGCCAAATCTTCATTGTGAGACCACGGCGGGATCACGGTCATACGCTCCGCGTCCGCCCCTTTGGCAACGAGGCGTTCTTGCATAAACCGGTCAAGGACCACAATGGCATCACTCTTTTTTAATACCCACTTTGAGACTTTCTCAAGCGCCTTCGCCGCAAAGGAATCTTTCCGAAGCCAACCCGCCTCGATCGCTTCGTCCGGATTGATATCCATGACCCAGTAAACAAACCGGGCCTTCCGGGTCTTGGCAAAAAAAGACGCGATCCATGCCACCAACGGGGGCGTTGTCATCACAACCATAACATCAAAATGAGAAAACCAAAGGAGCCGCAAGGCAAATGATAAATTAAGACACACAGCATCCAGAATTCGCGCGAACCTGTATTTCCGGCCAAGAGTAAACGGCCATACGCGGATGATTTTTACGCCTTGATAGGTTTCGCTGGCGAAAAAGACAGGATGCGGTTCCGCATAGCCCCGGCGTCCCGCCAAGACCGTCACGTCATGGCCATTTTTGGCGAGATCCACGGCAAGATCCGTCAGCTGTTGGGCTGTGGCTGCAACATCCGGATGAAAGGCTTGATTAATGAGAAGGATCTTCAAAGGGAAATCGCAAAGGGCATCGAGCAAAGAGCATCGTGATAAGAAAGTGTTATGAAATTACCAATGCCTTTTTGAAATTAAATATTTTTCGGCAAAGCCCATCGAGGGAGCATCGTAGATTGTCCAATAAGACCTTATTGATTCGCTGATTTTGTTTTAATAGAATAAGTATATTCGCAGCCTCAAACGTACTTCGCCTTGCCATATTGAGATAATCCGCAAATTCTCTTTTTGAGGCCGAACCGCTTCCTTCTGCAATATTGTTCGATATGCTCATCGTCGATCACCGCAATTGTTCCGCAAAACGATATCGCTTTCTATCTTCTAACTGAACTTTTGCAAAATGACCGTTCGAGCCCGTTTCCCCGACTACTGGCCGCAATAGATTGGATCTTATCAATGATGCATCCCACAATATAGACCCAAGAGCCCCCATTTCGCAAAGATTGAGTTCTAACTCGTCTGATACTTCTAGCAGATTTTTTGTCGCGGTGATAGCATCTTTCCAAATCTCCATATCTGGGAATCTAAACTTTGCCATTTTTGATCCTCGGGTCTATGCCCTTTGTCCTCTGCCCGCTGCTCTCAGCTCATAGCTCTTAGCTACCGGCTATCTGATCGTCCTGCCCCATGCCCTATGCACTATGCTGTGCCGGCTTTTTGTAAGTAACAATGCCCCATCACAAGGACATCCATTTTTGTACCAAGAAAGCAATCCAGCGCCTCTTGGGGGGTGCAGACAATGGGTTCCTGCTCGTTAAAGGAGGTGTTCAATAAGACGGGGACGCCGGTTTCGTCGCCGAATGCCTTGATGAGTTTCCAAAATAGCGGATTTGTCTTTTTTGAAACGGTCTGGACCCGGCTCGTGCCGTCGGCATGAGTCACAGCCGGAATGACGGACCGCTTCTCAGGCCTTACGGGAAAAACCTTAAGCATAAAGGGAGATTCATCGCAATCCATCTCGAAGAAATTTTTCGCTTCCTCTTCCAGGACCGCTGGTGCAAACGGCCGGAACGCCTCCCTGTGCTTGACCCGTTCGTTCAATATATCCTGCATCTCCGGACGTCTTGGATCCACAAGAATGCTCCGGTTTCCGAGTGCGCGCGGGCCAAATTCCATCCGGCCCTGAAACCAGCCGACCACTTTTCCTTCGACCAGATCCTTGATGGTCTGCTGGACAAGATCCTCCTCAGGAAGAACGATATAAGGAAGCCCTTTGGCCTTAACGGCATCTTCGATTTCCTTTTCGGAAAATTTGGATCCGAAATAGGCATGATTCATCACAAAAGTGCGGGATTTGCGGAGCACCGAGTAGTGAACAAATGCCGTGGCACCGAGCGCCGTACCTGCGTCGCCGGCCGCGGGTTGGATATAAACATTTTCGAAAGGCGTACTTCGGGAAATTTTTCCGTTCGCCAAACTGTTAAAGGCCACCCCGCCTGCGAGGCAAAGATTTTTTTCGCTTGTTTTCTTGTGAAGATGCCTCAGAATATGAAATAAGATTTCCTCCAACACCGCCTGGACCGAGGCCGCAATATTTCGGTCCCGGTCCGTCAGACGTTCGCCGGGCATGCGCGCCATGCCAAACTTATCCACCCACCGATCCGAATACATCATATCCTGTTCCGGACTCCCTCCTTCCCAACGGATCTTGGCGTGTCCTTCGTGGTGAGTGAAGTAACTCAGGTTTAGTTCAAACTGGCCGTTGGATTTGAAATAAACCATATGCCGAAAGGCCTCTACATAAGTCGGTCTGCCGTAGGCAGCCAAACCCATAACTTTGTATTCGTCGCCGAATTTCGGGAAACCCAAAAACTGCGATGCTGCCGTATAAAGAAAGCCCGCAGAATGAGGAAAATACACTCGGTCCATCACCCGAATCCGGTTGCCGTTTCCAATCCCCCACATGGCGGATGAGAAATCCCCCATGCCGTCAATCGATAGAAAGGCCGCGCGGTCGAATCCCGAAAGAAAGAAACAGCTTGCCGCATGGGTTAAATGATGCTCTACATGGATAAATTTCGTGCGGAGGAATTTGGGTTTTGCGCCGATAGCCTCAAAAAAATCCCTCTCAAAATGCGAGGAGGCGCGGAAGGCCCTCAGGCGGTTGAACACAAATTTGTGCTCCGGTTTATTTTTTAGTACGAAAAGGATTTTCTTGAGCAGATTTGCATACGGGTTCTTGGAAATGGCTACGATATCGATGGCGGATGCAGGTATTCCGGTTTCTTGTAAACATCTCTTTAAGGCGAGCTCCGGAAATCCCGAAGCATGCTTGATCCGGTTATACCGTTCTTCTTCGGCCGCCCAAATCGGAACCCCGTCGCGCAAAAGCGCAACCGAGGCATTCGGATGATACGCGTTAATCCCGAGAATGATCATGAAAAGACAGTATGCGTACCAAAATTAATGTAAAAACATTCGATAACGACAAGTTTTTCGGATTTTCACATACTGCTTTATGTTAGTTTAAAACGATGCGGTGAAGGGAAACTATCTTTTTTCTGAAAATATTCTTTCCCAAAAATCTTCAAATTCCAAAGGATAAAATTCAGATATTCGTCCATGGATAGTCTTTGTACTTCCGCCAAATTCCGTTTAAAGACAGGTAGATCGAGGACAATGGCAGACGGTTTAGGTCTCGATGAGGATCTTGATTTTTTCATAAAGTTTCTCGGTGCCGAAGGTTCGGCATAAGGATTTAAATTCTGCTGAATGGATATCCCATTTATAAAACTGGACAAGGGAAACAATATCCAATAAATCCTTTTGTCGATTCGGATTACTTTTAAGCGCATGAAGTTTTAAGGCAATCAAATGCTTATATCCCGGGACGATGAATTCCTTCCCTGCAATTTTTATTTTTTGTCCGTTTTCGATAATTTTCCCAAGTGTCTTCGCATCGACAAACATCAGGTCCAAATCAATTTGATAGTTGCCCGAATCACGATATTGTGCAAAGTTTTCCTCTTTCACGAGCTGCCGATACCCTAATTGGATCATGACGGCATTCGCCCTTCCAAAATCCTTATCCAAGATCAAAAAATCCACATCCTTCGTGTTCCGGTGAATACCATATGCATTCATCGCAAATCCGCCTATTAAAACAAAAGGGATATCAGCCATTAAAAACTCATCATGAATGGCGTCAAAAATTGTGGGATATTTCATGTGACATTATACCATGGAATTAAGGAAATTGACGGACAGAGAAGGAGATGACAGTGCTCTTCTTCGAATACCCAAAC
>JAMWDC010000013.1:0-13533 GCA_023819025.1 Candidatus Omnitrophota bacterium
ATTGATTGAGTATTTTTATCCCGAACAACTATAAACAACGCTTGACTTTCTTACAGATAACCTATTAAAATTAAAAATGAAAATCAAGCAAGATAAAATAGAAAAGCCGTTGCTTTTTACAGACAACGGCTTTTGGGGAAGAGGAAAGGAATTTTTTTGGTGTACTATATTGGAGTATACAACCTTTGTGCCAAATAAAATTGAAAAAGAAGGATTTTGTTTAGGTCGCACTTTTTTAAAGAGTTATAAAGGCTCTTAAAGGCGCATTTAATTTAAGATGAATCACAAAGAAAATGGTTTAGGCCATTTTTTCCCAGGCACAATTTTCCTTTATGGAAAAATTTTTTGTGGGTGGTGATCCCGGTCCGACAAATATTTAAGCTCATCCTAACGATTCTTCAAGATCCGGCTTTTCAAGGCCTCAATAACCTCATATCCCAAATGAACCCCTTTGCCCATACAACCGATCTCAACATCTGGTTTATTGGCCCCGTGAAAATCACTTCCCCCGGTAGCAACGAGGCGAAATCGTTTCGCAAGCTTCAAGTATAACTTGATATCTTCAGGACGATGACAACTACTATAAACTTCAATACCTTGAAGTCCGCAATTTACCAGATAATCCACTTCTTTTTCCAAATCCTCGGCAGACAATCTCATCTGGACAGGATGGGCAAGAGACGCGACACCGCCAGCTTCATGTATCAAACGAATGGCTTCTTCTTTCCTGACACGTCGTTTATCCACGTAAGCGGATTTGCCCTTTGCCAAGTATTTACAAAAGGCCTCTTCCTGATCGCGGACCACGCCTTTGGTCACTAATACATTGGCAAAATGCGGGCGGCCTAATTGTTTTCCCGGTGGGATCTCCGTTTGACCGTAGGTTTCCTGGATGACTTCCGCTAAAGTAATCTCGATTCCCGCCTCATTGAGCTTTTGGACAATTTTCGGATTACGTTCGCGGCGAGCCCTTTGAACATCTTCAAGCACATACTTCAACTCATGATGTTCAGAGCTGACAAAATAACCCAAAACATGAAGTGTGCCCGGTGCGAATTGGGCACTGATTTCAACGCCCGGCACAAGTTCTATTCCCTGCGTATGGGCTTCTTCCTGGCATTCCCCGAAACTCGACATGGTATCGTGATCCGTCACCGCTACGCAGTCGAGATGTTTTAATTTGCAGTAGCGAATAAGTTCGGCAGGGGCATAAGACCCGTCCGAATGAGTCGTGTGCAGATGCAGATCCACACGTTTCATCTTAGGTTTCCGGAACCTTGGCCGGCTGAATCGCTAAATAGCCTAATTCTTCAAGGCGCCGGATGACTTTTTCGGCAGACTGTTCTGGGTTTTCTTTCTCCGTATCGCAGGTTACCTCCGGATGAAAGGGTTCTTCATAAGGATCATCCACTCCGGTAAATCCCTTAATCTCCCCGGCACGGGCTTTCTTATAAAGACCTTTGACATCTCTTTTTTCACACGCGTCAAGAGATGCCTTTACATAGACCTCCACGAAATTCCCAATCATGCGGCGATTATAATCCCGCACTTCGCGATAAGGAGATATAGCCGACGCAATCGCGATCACCCCGTTCCGGCTCAAGAGATGACAGACAAATCCAATTCGCTTAATATTCGTATCCCGGTCTTCTTTAGAAAAGCCAAGCCCTTTACTTAAATTTGTCCGAATCACATCCCCGTCCAAAAGTTCCGTCTTGAGCCCCCACTTACGAAATTGACGTTCGAGGATTCTGGCAATCGTGGACTTGCCTGACGATGGAAGTCCGGTAAACCAAACGGTCACTCCTGTGATTGTTCTCGCTTCGGTGCGATTCAAGATTGAGTCATTCATCAGAAAACACCCTTTGAGATAGTTCCGGTCTTTGTATGTAACGTCTGAGGTTTTAAACAAAATAGGTGTTTGCCTATCCAATGGCCTCCAAATGGGTTGGGATCAATTTTTTCTGCCAGAGAAATACGAGAGCGGTTACTATACAACTAAATCACAAGGGTGTCAATGTGAGGCAATGTCAGGCTCGTTTTCTTTCTGTCCACCGTGCAAGAAGAAGAGAAATCTCAAATAGAAGCAAGAGGGGTAAGGCAAATAATATCTGAGTGACAGGATCAGGGGTGGGGGTCAAAACTGCGGCGGCTACGAAGATGAGGACAATGATCGTTTTTCTGGCCTGGCCTAAGGATTGACTTGATACGGCACCCAGGTTGACCAGACCGATCACGATCACGGGAAGATCAAAAATGAGTCCGACGGCTAACATGGTTCCGGCCATAAACGAAAAATACGGACCAATCCCGATCAAGGGTTTTAATCTCTCAGTTTGAAAGCTCAGAAAAAATCGAAGAGCCCACGGCACGATCCCATAAAAGGCGAAAATCACTCCCGCAGCAAAAAGAAAAACCGACGTAAAAACCAAGGGGAAGATAACCTTCTTTTCACGGGGATAAAGCCCGGGAGATACAAAGAGCCAGATTTGGGCAAATAAAACCGGCGTGGAAAGAATCAATCCTGCCAACAAGGCCGCCTTCAGATGGGCAAAAAAGGCCTCGTGGGGTTTTTGAAACACAACTTGGAAATCCCCGACCTGACGGAGTGGAGCTGTCAAGAAATCAAGGAGCTTGTGAGAAAAAAAATAACAGACCACAGATGCGGCGAAAAAAAAGGTCAATGAAATGATGAACCGCCGTCGCAGCTCTTCTAAATGGGAGAGATAATCAGAAACCACAACCACCTGATTCTTTCAGCCAGGACGGTCGATCTACTCATCATCGAACTCGTAAAATCTAGCCGCCCCTCTTAGGCCTGCGCAAAAACTTCGCGCGCCACGATTCCAACCACTCCAAGCGCAACGGCATTCTCACCAAACGCCGAAGGGATAATCTTTACATGGCTCGAGGCCTCTTCCACCGCCCATTCCTTAACAGCGGCCTTAATGGAATCCAAAAGAGGTGCACCGCAATCTTCGATGCCGCCGCCGATGACCACGATCTCCGGATTCAGGAGATTGACGAGAAATGCAATTTTTTTGCCGAGTTCCTCCCCGGCATGATCGACAACTTTGTTGGCCAGATCATCTTTATCCTTCACGGCCTTGACAATTTCCTTGAATGTCAATTTATTGAGATCGCCGTCCACCAAATCCCGAAGGATGGATTTTTCACCCTTGTTCAAATATTCCCGGGCGTTTCGCACCATGCCCACATCCATCTCCCAACGGCCCAGTTGCGTCGCAATCTCATAGGCGTATTCCTTGCTGGAGCGGTAGCTTGTGATCCCCAATTCGCCAGCCGCTCCTGTGGCCCCGCGATAAATTTCTCCGTTGATCAAAATACCGCAACCGACACCCGAGAACATATAAATCATATGACGCACATCGCGGTCGAGCCCGAGCCATTTCTCCCCGAGCACGGCGGCATTCGCGTCATTTTCCACAAAGGTTGGAATGTTCAGCCGCTTCTCAAAAGTATCTTTGATCGACAAACAAACCGACAAGTCTTTTTCACCGAGACTCTGCGGCCAACGAATCGTACGCCCCCGTTCATCGATAATGCCTGGAACGCCGACGCCGACACCTACAATTTTACTTTTATCAATCTCGGCTTTATCAATAATCTCCGCCGCCATATCGACCATACGTTCGATCACAACCTCCGAATTTTCAGGGGCGCGTTCACGTTTAATCTCAGCAATCACGTTGATCTCGAGATCCACCAGTACGCCGACAGTGCTCAGCATATTGAGCCCCACGCCGACAATGTAGCCTGCCTTGGGATTTAACTCCACTAAAACAGGTTTCCTGCCGCCTGTGGATTCGTCGAGCTCCCCTTCGATCACGAGACCTTTCTTGATGTAATGATTGACGTAATTGGATACCGTCACAATATTGAGCTCGGTAATCTTAGATATATCCGTACGGGAGATCGGGCCGTTTTTCCGGATGACTTCAAGAATGGCAAGATTTTTCCGCTCTTTATCAGTCAGGATACGATCCTTAAGAAGAATTTGTTTAATCATTGTCATGGCGACTTCGCTCCTTTCAAACTGATCAAGCTATAAATAATCCAAGTGCCTCTAGCAAGTTACTGAGGATATAGGCGGCTTATTGTATCGCTAAATAAGTTATTTGCAAAGCACAAGTTATGGATTGGAAAAACTTTCTTTTAGCTGCAATTGTCCCGGTTTTTTTACCGCTCGGATGGGTGAACGGAAATCTCGTAACAAGGCCTCTCGGTTAGGGGGAAAACGTCATCTTGGACCGGCTAACAGTCCGGATTTATCAGTAGGACCAGCATCAGCGTGCAGCCGTACACCCGTCGTAGTTATGGATTAAAAAAACTTTCCCCCTTCAGCAAATGTTCCGGTTTCTTCCCTATCGGATCAGCATGAAAACGTTCTTTGATAGAACCATTTTTAAGGTAATTGCAGATTGCAATGAGACTCATCCCCTGATCCAACGCCAAATACTGTGCGTTAACCTTTTTGGTGCGGACATTCACGGAATCGTAAAAACCATACTCACCATAACTATCAAACTTTAAAAACCGCCGAATATTATCAATAGCTTGCATCGGTAATGTGTCCAAGGCCAGAAAGCTTACATGGGGTGTGATGATTTGCATATCGGTATACCCTTTGATGCCTAAAGATTTGATGCCAAGACTCAAGTATCGATATTCCATACCGCTGGACGATCCGGCTGGGGAAATACCCCAGACCGGATACTTATTTTCTTTTAAGCAGTAGTCTCGATGAAGTTCTGTGGAAATCCGGTTATTCAATCCCAAGCCCTTTCCTGCAAGTTCTTTTTCTTTAAGAATCAGCGTCGGCATCAAAACCTCGAACAGAGATCCGCCCCAGCTCGGAACAAATTTTCGGTTCTGATACGTATAATAACCTTGAAAATATTCCACGTTTCCTGCGGTTACATACCTTCCCTGTGGGTTTTGATTCTGCCACTTCCAGACACCCGGCGGTGTGGTTCTAAAGATGAACCACCAATGGTCCTCAGGAACATCCCCTTTGCCAATTGCTAAATAACTTGTCGCCCGTGCCTCTGTTACCAGAAAGCCGTAATGAACCCCGACCATTTCTCCTTTTTCTGCGTCATAACCGATCGAAAGCTGATTATTGGCGTAATCCAGAAACTCGTCGAAATGAAACTCATCCAGAAGTTTGGTTGCGTCCTTACCCAGTTCCGCAAGAAAAGCCTGCCGAATGATCACGAGGGCTATCGCCAGCCAGCCGTTATCCACGGAGGAAACAAACCGTTGGGTCGCAACGAGTGTACCCGTGTGATAGAAGTTATAAAAAAATCCTTTCCATCGCTCCAGTTGGCGCAATGTTTGTAATGTATCTTGCAGCTTGCGGACCGCCTCGGCTCGTGATATGAAACCCAAATCAAATGCTGCGACCGTTCCCATAAAATCCATGGCAATATTGGTAGGCGATGTGTAGGCGCCGATCAAGGGGGTGGGACCGACGCGGATGTGGTCCATCACCAAATGAGTCTGTTTATCCCGGGCATAGACAAAATATTTCCATGTGTCCTGAGCGATTTCCTTTAAAAACAGCTTGACGTCTTTTTCTTGATATAGGCGGGTGTCCCGCATGGTATTCGAGACTTGGGAAGGGAAACCGACCAAATTATCGAGGAGGCTTTCATGTTCAATATCGCAATCTGCATAGAAGGCAATTTCGTCGATCGCGAAATCACCTTTGCTTTCGTCCTTCCCGGCATGGATCGTAAATGCGATCGACCCCAACCGATTCAAATCAAGCCGGCGGAATGCAGCCATCGGGAGGAAGATATCACCCCAATCCTTTTGATTGACCGGGCACCAACGGGTAACGTCAGAGATGACGGATTGATTATTTTTATCGGAAAGCACTAGACGAATTCGACCCGTAAATGTAGGGGCAAGATCGGTCAATAAGCGGCATTTAAAAACAAGATATTGGGCACGGCTCATGTCAAGAGAATCCAATTCGCTCATAACACTCGCGTGTTCCTGCGGTCTCAGATGATAACGCACAGTGAGTGATTGGCCGCGTTTTTGATTGCGGGCGTCTTTCTTCTCGATCACAAGCCTGAGCGCATCCGCTCGGGGGCACTCCGTTTTCCACGCATAACCCATCCGGTTCTTAAGTTCCCCCCCATTAAAATCATCGATGACTTTAAACTGAGACGCACTCAGCAGGGATTGTTCCGGTCTCACAATCTGGTTCAAAACCATACCGGGCAGGGGGCCCACCATGGTCAAGGGCTTAATAAGAATCTTAGGACCGACTGAGGCGCAAGACGTCGTGGAGAAAACACTGACCGCAACCATCAGAAAAAAAGAGAGAGGGCGAAACAACTTCGGGATCTTCGATCTAACCAAGAACAACCTGTACCTTGTGGGTTCGTCCATCCTGAAATGGTAATATAATATTGGAAGCCTGCTGTTTCCCGTCAACGACAATTTTTTTAATTCCCTGGCCTGTACCTGCAGGATTTTTCACTTCAATCACGTAGGTCGCGTTTCTGAAGACGCGCTTCATTTTAAAACCGGGCCACTCTTTGGGAAGGACCGGATCAATACAAAGCCCATCACGTACAGGCCGGACACCGAGCAACCAATTCATAACGACTACAGCGTACCATACAGCGGATCCAGTGTACCAAGTCCACCCTCCCCGACCAAAATTCGGGGAATCCGGGCCATCCACATTGCCAGGGGTTACATAAGGTTCACAATAATATAAATCGGGATCCAACCCGCGCAGAATAGGATTGAATACTTTGCAAAGTTCATATGCCTTATCACCGCGCCCCATCATGCACTCTGCCTGAACGGCCCAAGTTGCGGCATGGGTATAAAGTCCGCCATTTTCCCGAACCGATGGAGCGTATCGTGTAATATAGCCGATCGTTGGATCGGTTTTGTCGTAACCAGGGGTTAAAAGAAGGGGGCCATACTGTTTGTAAAGATATTTTTCCGTAGAGGCCATGGCCTGTTTGGCACGCTCCGGCGTTGCGGTACCACAAATGACCGACCATGTTTGTGCATTCAAGAAGATTTTGCCGCGCGTGCACTTCTTGCTCCCCAAGATATCACCGTTATCCTTGGTAGCACGCCAGTACCATTCTCCGTCCCAGCCGTATTGATTGACGGCCCTTTTTACATCCTCCGCCCGTTTAAGATATTTATGTGCGCGATCTTTCTCTCCGCATCCCTCGGCAACCGGGGCGAAACGATTCAAAAGGCCGTAAAGAAAATGTCCGAGCCAAATGCTTTCACCCTTCCATCGAATTCCCACATGGCTCAAACCGTCATTCCAATCACATTCACCGATCAGAGGCAGGCCCCGGTCGGAAAACCGGCTTAAAACCTTTTCGATCGCCCTCACGCAATGATCATAGAGCGTTCCTTCTGTCACCTCCTTTGTTTTCGGGTCGGGCAAAAACTTTACTTTGACATCGAGGATGGATTCATCCCCTGTTTCATCAAGATAATTCAAGGTGATAAAAACAAGCCACAGCAGGTCATCGGAACAATCTGTAACCGCACCGATCGAGGTCCCAGGATGCCACCAGTGATAGACCGTGCCGTCGGGGAATTGCTGTTCGGCATGAAGTAAAATTTGCTTTCTTGCGATTTCCGGTTGGGAGAAGAAAAAGATTTGGCTATCTTGTAATTGATCGCGGTAGCCAAAACCACCGCTGGATTGATAATACCCGCATCGGGCCCAAAGACGGCCCGAAATCGCCTGATATTTCAGCCAGACATTGGTCATAAAGTTGATTGCCGGATCGGGCGTTTCGATGGTTGTTTTCTGGATCAATGAATTCCAAAGGGCCTTGACCTTTCTCAATTCACGGTCTGCATTCGCGGGATTCGAATATTTTCTGATGATCCGTTCTGCCTGTTCGCGCGATCGCGTGGAGCCCAAGGTGAAGACCACAGTTTTTGACTGCCCCGGTCCAAGATCCACATCGACTTGGAGACTCGCGCTGGCATCACCCCATCTTCCAACAGAATTATGAAGTGCACCCTCCACTACTGCCTGGGGGGCTTGGGGATCACCATAACGGCCGAGGAAGGATTCTTTATCGCCATCATACGCAACCGGTTTGGGAGTTGCAGCATGAAATCCTTCAAGAGGTTTTTCGGTCATACCAGTCGAAATAAAACTTGGCACTAGAGGAGCGCGTTTGGACCCAAAGATGACCCCGTTTTGCCGATCCACAGAGGTCTCGATAAATGTCTTGTGAAATTCGCGATGAGTATCGGCCCAATTGCCAAGACACCAGTCAAAATAGGTAAATAAACTTAACCGCCGCCTTTCTGCAGTCTCATTTTTCACCACAACCTTCCAAACCTCGACGGGCTCTTCGACATCCACAAAAATAGTTTTCTCGAACAGGATATCCCGGTGACGGCTCTTGAGGATAGAATATCCCTGACCGTGCCGGACTTCAAAAAAATCAAATTTTGGACAACTCGGCTTCCAAGTACCTGACCAAAACTGCCCAGTATCACGATCGCGCACATAAATGTATTTGCCCCAACTGTCGCGGATCAAATCTTGATCCCAACGGGTAATCCGGGAAAGATTGGAATTCTCCCGCCAGGAAAAACCGGACCCCGTTTGGGTTTCAATGAGACCGTAATCTCCGTTCGAGATGACATTCACCCACGGCCGCGGCGTGTCCGGCCGCGTGATTACGTATTCTCGCCCGTCCTGCGTGAAATACCCGTACTTCGATTCGAACATCCTTTCCTTGCTCACAGGGCGAATCTGGATCGTGGCCGTTTTTTTGCGGGCCTTAGGTTCCTTCACCGTCTTCAAAGTCGTCATGGTCTTACGGTCATTTCCTTTCTTACGGTCGTTTCCTTTGGGGACCAAGATCAGCTTTCCTGGGACTGCAAAATACGGTTGATCTGAGGCGCAAGTTGTTGGATTACTTCAGCCGCTGTTTTCTTACCATTGAAGATCAGATCAAGTTTTGGAATTAAATATTTATCCTCGATTTCGCGCCAGCGATGATCGAACGGACTAAACACGATATGGTTGACCGCTTTATTCAACATCTTTTTATTAGAAGGTGGCGCCGGATCCTTGGCCCAGGCATCTCCTTCGGCAACCGACATTCGGGAAGGCTGAGCCAGCCCCCGCTTGGCTAATTGTGTCTGCCCTTCGGGACCGGTCATGGCCTTGATCACTTCCCAAGCCTCTTTTTTATGTTTCGAGGATTTTAAAATTGCATAACCCGATCCCCCAGATCCAAAGGCCCGGTAACCCTCCTTATTTTTTGGAAACATCACAACATCCCAGTTGAAATTGTAACGACGCAGGCCCGGTGTTTCCCAAACTCCTGACAGAAACATGGCCAATCTGCCGCTGGCAAACATCAGATCCACTCCCATGCCCATATTGGCTAGGGCTACTGGCGTCGGCATCACGCGATAAAGATTGATGAGGTCTGCATAAAATTGCAAGCCTTCAATACTCAGCGGGTCATCAAGACGGGTCCGGGTTGGATGGTTGACATCATCCACAAGCGCACCTCCGTTGCCATAGATAAAATTCTGCCAGGCCCAGCCATAAAATCCGTATTGAAGCACGCGTCCATTTTCATCTCTGCGGGTCAGCTCGCGTGCCATTCGAAGCATGTCTTCCCAATTCCAATCATCCGAGGGATAAGAAACATTGGCCTTGTCGAAAAGATCTTTGTTGTAAAAAACGCAAGCAAACGGGGCAACATCGCGCGGAATAGCATAGAGCTTCCCGTCCACAACAAAACGCTTGAGGATGGCGGGGAAAAAATCATCGGTCGAAAACGTGGGATCATTGTGTGCATAGGGCATCAAATCCTCGAGGACTCCCTTGCTTGCGAACGTCACAAAATAATCCACTTCAGTCGCGATCACGTCGGGTGCCGCCCCGCCCGCGATTCGCGTTAGGATCTTACTGTCATACCCTGTATAAGGAGTATGTTCAAAAACGATCTTAATCTCAGGATGTTTGGACTGCCACTCCGTAATGGAATTCGTGATGATATTGATTTCTTCCGGGCCTCCCCAAAAAGCCACTTCGACTTCCGTAACGCCGTGACTGCCCTTGTTCGAACCACAGCCTGAAAAAAGCATAACGCACGATATCAGACATGAAAGACTCACACACTTTAGGAACCTCGATTTGCTTTTCATCTTCATCTTACTCTATGATTCCCCTGCCCGCAACGTAACATGGAAAATCTTTTAAAACCTTTTCCGTGATTTTTTAAGAACAAAAGGCGGGTGATTATATCACATGATCTTCGAGTGTCAACTTACGAACACTTACGAATGCATCCGCAGTCATCTTCTTGCGGGAAACTTCGTTGCAATATTCATCTTTGCCAGAAGATCACCAACATTATCGCTAATTTCATAGGCGGGGCAAGCTAATTTTAGCAAGAATGCGATCAAGATCATCCAAGGAATAGTAATGGATTTCAAGACGGCCTTCTTTCATGTTTTTCCTGGGATAAATCTTCACTTGAGTTCCGAGGTGTTCTGCGAGGCGGTGTTCCAGATCGACAATCTCAGGAATCAAATGTCGCGCGCTCTTCGCCCTGCGCCGATGGGCGTTGCTTCGATTAACAATAGCCTCTACCTGACGGACCGACAAATTTTCATGGACAATCCGACGTGCCAACTGACGCTGATGCTCCGGTGCTGGCAAACCGAGTAGTGCCCGAGCATGTCCCGCAGACAAAGTCCCGGAATCAATAAGACTAATCACCTCACTTGGCAATCGTAACAGTCGGATTGTATTGGTAATGGCGACTCTGCTTTTCCCAACCCGTCTCGCAATTTCCTCTTGAGAGAGCATTCGCTCCTCAATCAGGCGTTGGAAAGCGCGTGCCTCTTCAATTGCAGTGAGATCTTCACGCTGGATATTTTCAATGAGGGCAAGTTCGAGAAATTCATCGTCCGCAATGTCTTTGACAAGCGCTGGTATTTCCGTGAGCCCGCATAACAACGCGGCCCGCAAGCGGCGCTCCCCACAAATGATCTCATAGCGATCATCCCCAGACTTCTTGACGATCACGGGCTGCAATACCCCCTTCGCCTTGATCGACGCTGCCAAGTCTTCGATGCCTTCCGGATTCACTTGATGACGCGGTTGGTCGTGATTGGGTTGGATCTTTGCAATCGGAACCATTTGAACTGCGTTTCCGCTAACAACCGTTTGCGTTTCCCCAATCTCCGAAACCGGTGATTGTATAGCCGATTTTGACAGCTTTATCTTCTCCGCATACGTATCAGGAATTAACGCACTCAATCCCTTACCGAGTACCTTTTTCATCAGCTTTCCCCTTTCGATGTTTAATCCTCATATCATTGGTGTATTTATCCGTTTGAGATGTGGCTTGCCTTCTCTGATGCATTCATATCGATTGGCGAACGTGGTGCCCTAAATTGCAGTTCTTTTACGAGTGAAAACCGCGACAAGAATTCATTCGCAACGGCTTCGTAACTTTTCGATCCGCGATTATGAGGATCATAAACAACGGCTGGCTTTCCGAAGCTTGGAGCTTCTGACAACTTAATCGACCTTGGAATAACAGCTTGAAAGGCCTTGTCTTTGAAATACTCGCGCACTTCTTCGACTACTTGCTGAGTTAAATTTGTCCTAAAATCCGCCATGGTCAATACGACGCCTCCAATCTCGAGCTCAGGGTTCAAATTCTCGCGGACGAGCTGAATAGTGTGCAAGAGTTGTCCCAAGCCCTCTAATGCATAGTACTCGCATTGTAAAGGAATAATAACATAATCACTTGCAACTAAAGAATTTACACTTATCAATCCTAGAGATGGTGGGCAGTCAAGCAGTATGATATCGTAATTTGTTTTTATTGGTCCGAGTGCCTCTTTAAGTGAAAACTCTCTTCTGTAACGTGAAATCAGTTCGAGATCAGCTCCGGCAAGATCAGAATTTGCTGGAACAACATCAAGATTTTCATAGGCCGTTTTCCTTATTAACTCATTTGGATCGACTTTTTCCACAATCAGTTGATAAGTTGTTAATTCCAAAGATGGCTTATCGATGCCGAGTCCGCTTGTGGCGTTAGCTTGTGCATCCATATCAATCAAAAGTACGTGATAGCCCTTATTCGCCAGTATCGCGGATAAATTGACTGCTGTCGTAGTCTTCCCAACGCCACCTTTTTGGTTGCATAACGAAAAGATGTTTTTCATATAGAACTTGCTCCTTTTTGAAATGTCCATTCTCCAATATAACATAGCAATGTTTCACGTGAAACACGTTAGTCCGTTTATGTGTTGTAAGATTTGACGAACAATTATATAAGATCAAGCACCTATAACTTCGAGAACAACGTCTCTATGCTACATTAAAAATTCGTCACGGACAATGTAAATCTTTAATGCTTGTTCCAGTTCTAGTTTTACTGTCGCATTTTCATAAAAGTCCATAAGTCGTTTTGTCGATGAACCTTCCATGAAAATCACCTTTCACGGAGGGAGGCCATTGATGCAACGACGATTTGAGAAACACAAAGAAAAAATGCTGGCTCAATGTGAAGTTGCACCACAGATATTCGATAATATGGTAAAGCGTCTGGATCAGTTTGCAAAACACTATGTCGGACTTCTTTGCCGTCAAGAGCAAAGAGCACATGCGGAACTTTACCTGGGAGGTTTGGTGTCGGATCTGGAGCGAAAGAATATTGAGTCGATTGCGTACCGAAGCGGTGAAGACCGTTATGGTCTCCAACATTTTATCGGTGCGGCATCGTGGGATCACGTGCCGTTGATCGAGACCATGGTCGGTGATGTTGCCGCCGAAATTGGAGATCCCACCGGAGTTATTGTTTTTGATCCCTCTGGATTTAAAAAGCAAGGCAAAGATTCTGTCGGTGTCAGCCGCCAATGGATTGGCCGGCTTGGAAAAGTCGACAATGGACAGGTGGCCGTGTATATGGGATATGCTTCTGAAAGGGAGCATGCGCTTCTCGATATCCGTTTGTACCTTTCGGAAGAATGGATCAAGGACAAGAAACGCCGCGAAAAATGTGGCGTCCCCAAGGAGGTTCGTTATCAAACTCGCCATGAACTGGCGCTTGAAATGCTTCGAATTCATGGCCCTCGTTTGCCCCATGCATGGATTGCCGGAGATGATGAAATGGGGCATGCCACATGGTTTCGAGAGGCTTTGCGCAAGCAAGGAGAACATTATCTGCTTGCCGTACCTTTTAATAGTATGATTCGGGATCTTGATGGGCAGCAACCACCACATTCTCATTCGGGTGCTGGAGCCCAGCCGAACCGCATGTTTGAAAGTGTTCAACATTGGGCGGAGATGCTTCCTCCAGAAGCTTGGAGTGAGATCACGGTCCGCGATGGTGCCAAGGGGCCATTGAAACTTAAGATCGTCAAAAGTCGTGTCGTCACCAAAACGCAACGACAGTGTGTCAGCACGGAAGAGGAACTCTTGGTCGTCACTCAAAGACAAGAAGAAGACGG